>JANNDB010000086.1:0-4040 GCA_031387285.1 Betaproteobacteria bacterium
AAGGCGAGCGACATCGACATGGTCTACATCACCGGATACGGGTTCCCGATGTACCGTGGTGGCCCGATGAACTATGCCGACCAGTTCGGCCTGTTCAACGTGGTGCAGGCGATGAAGCGGTTTGCCACCAATCCGAACGACGATGCCGCGTTCTGGCAACCGGCGCCGCTGCTGGCGCGTCTGGCTGCTGAAGGCAAGAGCTTCAACTGAACCGGCATAGCTGCAGACGGGTCGGCCATTCATGATCAAGCGCCTGTTGTGGGGATTGCTCGCATTGCTGCTGGCGCTGGCACTGGTGCTGGCGCTCAACACCTGGCGCCAGGGCTCGCGCCAGATCGAGGTGATGGCGCTGGCGCCCCTGGCGGTGGACAAAGATGCCGCCGCCTTGCACCTGTCGGAGGCGATCCGCGCGCGTACCGTGTCGTCACGCGACGACGCGGCGCTCAACGCCGATCAGTTCCGCCAATTGCACGCCTTGCTGGAATCACGTTATCCCATGGCGCACGCCGTACTCAAGCGCGAGCTGGTGGGCGAGCTGAGCCTGCTCTACACCTGGCCTGGCAGCGACGCTAAAGCCCAGGGCGTCATGCTGATGGCGCACCAGGATGTGGTACCGATCGCGCCTGGCACCGAGAAAGACTGGTCGGTGGACCCTTTTGCCGGCCTGGTGAAGGACGGTTACGTCTGGGGCCGCGGCAGCTGGGACAACAAGGGCAACCTGATCGCCCAGATGGAGGCCATCGAGTTGCTGGCGGCTGCGGGTTACAAGCCGGGGCGCACTATCTATCTGGTGGCCGGCGCCGACGAAGAGGTCGCCGGCCTGCGTGGCGCCAAGCGTATTGCCGCCATGCTCAAGGAGCGCGGTGTGCGGCTGGACTTCGTGATCGATGAAGGCATGGTCATCACCGACGGCATCCTGCCCGGCCTGGGCAAACCGGCCGCCATAGTCGGTGTTGCCGAAAAAGGCTATGTGTCGGTGGTGCTGCGCCTGTCGGGCAAACCGGGTCATTCCTCCATGCCGCCAGCCAAGGGCGGCAGTGCGATCGCCATGATGAGTGCCGCGCTCAAACGCATCGACGACGAGCAGTTGCCGGCGGCCATTCGCGGCGTGGCCGGCGAGATGTTTGGCACGCTGGCCCCCGAGATGGGCGGGTTCCAGCGCGTCGCCTTGTCCAACCTGTGGCTGTTCGGCCCCGTCGTGCAAAAGCAGCTCGAAGCGAGCCCGAGCACCAACGCCATGCTGCGCACCACGACGGCGCTGACCATGGCCAACGCCGGCAACAAGGACAACGTCCTGCCAGGTCAGGCCGAGGCCACGGTGAATTTCCGCCTGCTGCCAGGCGACACCATCGCAAGCGTGATGGAGCGCGTCAAGGGCCAGGTGACGCAGGCCACGGGCAGCGAGAGTTTTGAGTTGTTTGCCTTGCCCGGTGGCAATGAGGCGACCGGCATCAGCTCCACGGCGTCCGCGCCATACCGGCTGCTCAACACGACTGTGCGCGAAGTGTTCCCGGGTACGCTGGTCACGCCCGGTCTGTACCTTGCCGGTTCGGACTCCATCCATTTTGTGGGATTGAGTGACAACGTTTTTCGCTTCTCGCCGATTCGCGTCAAGCCCGAGGACATTCCCCGCCTGCACGGTACCAACGAACGTATCGCCGTCGATAACCTGGCCGAGCTGATCCGCTTTTACCACCGCCTGCTGTCCGTCGGGGCGCAGGTGCCCTGAACCCGTCTGCATTCACCCTGAAACTGGAGCCACCATGAGCAACGCCGTCATCGTTTCCACCGCCCGCACGCCTCTTGCCAAGAGCTGGAAAGGCTCCTTCAACATGACCCACGGCGCAACGCTCGGTGGCCACGCTGTGGAACACGCGATCAAGCGTGCAGGCATTGAAGCCGCCGAAGTGGACGATGTGATCATGGGCTGCGCCAATCCGGAAGGTGCCACCGGTGCCAACATTGCGCGCCAGATCGCCCTGCGCGCCGGTTGCCCGGTGACCGTTTCAGGTATGACGATCAACCGCTTCTGCTCCTCCGGCCTGCAGACCATCGCGACGGCCGCGCAACGGGTGATCGCGGGGGAGGGGGATGTGTACGTGGCAGGTGGCGTCGAGAGCATCTCCTGCGTGCAGCAGGAAATGAACAAGCACATGCTGGCCGATCCGTGGCTCAGCAAGAACAAGCCCGAAATCTACTGGAACATGCTGCAGACGGCCGAAAACGTCGCCAAGCGCTACAACATCGGGCGTGATGCCATGGACGAATACGGCGCGGCAAGCCAGCAAAAGGCCAGCGCCGCACTGGCAGCGGGCCTGTTCGATGCGGAGATTGCGCCCATCACGGTCACCACCGGCGTAATCGACAAGGTGCTGGGCATGACCACGCGGCAGGTCACGGTCAGCAAGGACGAAGGCATTCGCGAAGGCACAACCAGGGAAGGCATCAGCGGCATCAAGCCCGCCATGCCCGGCGGCCTGATCTCGGCTGGCAATGCCAGCCAGTTTTCCGACGGCGGTGGCGCGGTCGTCGTGATGAACGAAACGCTGGCGGAGAAGCGCGGCCTCAAGCCGCTCGGCCGCTTCCTGGGTTTTGCAGTGGCCGGTTGTGAACCCGATGAAATGGGCATAGGCCCGGTGTATGCCATTCCCAAGGTGTTGAAGCGCCTGGGCCTGGGTGTCGCCGACATCGACCTGTGGGAACTCAATGAAGCGTTTGCCGTGCAAGTGCTCTATTGCCGCGACAAACTGGGCATTCCGGGCGACCGCCTGAACGTGAACGGCGGGGCGATCGCAGTAGGCCACCCCTATGGCGTGAGCGGCCAGCGCCTGACCGGGCATGCCCTGATCGAGGGCAAACGGCGTGGCGCCAAACGTGTGGTGGTCACGATGTGCATCGGTGGCGGCATGGGTGCTGCTGGCGTGTTCGAGGTTCTGTGATCGCCATCGGCGAAGTGGAGTAGGGGAGTAGGCATGGCCTTGCGCTCCACGCTCGATTTCCTGCTGTACCAATGGCTCGATGCCGGTGCGTTGTCGGCGCGGCCGCGTTTTGCCGACCATTCGCGCGAGACCTTCGACGCGGTGCTCGACACCTGCGAGCGCATCGCCCGTGAAAAGTACGCCCCTTTCAATCGCCTGGTTGATGTGCAGGAGCCGCGCTTTGATGGCGAAAAGGTCATACTGCCGCAAGCCACGCACGACGCACACGCTGCCTATGTCGAGTCCGGCATGCTGGGCGCCGCGCAGGACTATGCCCTGGGCGGCATGCAGCTGCCCTACACCATCAATGCCAGCGCCAACGCGTTTTTCGCTCTGGCGTCGATCAGCATCAGCAGCAACCTGCTGACCACCGGCAACGCGAACCTGCTGCTGGTGCACGGCACCCCGATGCAGCAGGCGGTGTTTGCCGCCAACGAATTTTCCGGACGGTGGGCCGGCACGATGTGCCTGAGCGAGCCGCAGGCCGGCTCCAGCCTGTCCGACATCACGACCCGGGCCGTGCCGGACGGAGCGGGCGCTGAGCAGGATCCGCTCGGGCCGCGTTACCGCCTCACCAGCAACAAGATGTGGATTTCCTCCGGCGACCACGAGTTGACGGAAAACATCGTGCACCTCGTACTGGCCAAAATTCCTGGTCCGGACGGCAACCTGATTCCAGGCACGCGCGGGATCTCGCTTTTCATCGTGCCCAAGAAAATGGTCGATACCGAAGGCCGCCTGACCGGTGAACGCAACGATGTCGCGCTGGCCGGTCTGAACCACAAGCTGGGTTGGCGCGGCACGACCAATACGCTTCTCAATTTCGGCGAAGGCAAGTTTCGGGTGGACGGCCGGGCCGGCGCCGTGGGTTATCTGGTCGGCATGCCCCATGAAGGGCTGCGCTGCATGTTCCACATGATGAACGAGGCACGCATCGGAATCGGCATGGCGGCGACGATGCTGGGACTGGCGGGTTATTACGCATCACTGGAATACGCGCGCAGCCGCCCGCAGGGCCGTCCGACGGGCGTGGCTGGCAAGGACGCCGCCCGGCCGCAGGTA
>JANNDB010000087.1:0-11352 GCA_031387285.1 Betaproteobacteria bacterium
CCTGGGAAGTCAAGGTTGAGCGCGAAGGCTCGGACAAACCTGTGTGCATTGCCGAGTCCCTGGTGCTGCGTTACTGATTTTTCTCAGCTGAAGCCGTTCTGGCGCCAGGCCTCGAACACCGTCACAGCCACCGCGTTGGACAGGTTGAGGCTGCGCTGGCCTGTGCGCATGGGCAGGCGCAGGCACTGTGCGGGCCCCAGCTGCGCCAGCACGGTCGCGGGGAGGCCGCGCGTCTCCGAGCCAAAAATCAGCCAGGCGCCGGGTGCAAAGCGCTGGTCAAAGCAACTTCGGGTGGCACGCGTCGTGAGGCCAAACAGGCTTTGGGGCGGTGGCTGTTCAGCTGCCAGGAAAGCAGGCCAGTCGGCATGCCGGCGCACGGTTGCAAATTCATGGTAGTCCAGCCCGGCGCGCCGCAACTGGCGGTCCTCCATGGAGAAACCCAGCGGTTCGATCAGGTGCAGGGTGCAGCCGGTATTTGCAGCCAGCCGGATCACGTTGCCGGTATTGGGCGGGATCTCGGGTTCGACCAGGACGATATGGAACATGCCAGTGATTGTCGTCAGCCGGTATCGTCGCTGCGCCAGGGCGGGTCGGCCCGCGCCAGCACGAGACCGGTGATGTGCTGCGCGCCGCCCTCGCGCAAGGTTCGGGCTGCGGCGAAAAGCGATGCACCGCTGGTCATGACGTCGTCCACCAGCACGACCCGGGCGCCTTGCAATACGTGGGTGCGAGCGGGTTCAACCGCGAAGGCGTGTCGCACGTTGCGCATACGTTCGGTGCGGCCAAGCGCGCTCTGGGGTGCCGTGTGCTGCGTGCGCAGCAGGATGCCGGCATCCACCTTGCCAGGCGCGAGGTGCCGGGCGAGTTCCAGCGACTGGTTGAATCCGCGCTCGCGCAGGCGTTGCCGCGACAGGGGCATGGGCAGCACCAGCATGGCCTGATCCAGTGCAGGCTCGACCCAGGGCGCACTGCGCATCAACGTGGCGAATGCTGCCGCCCAGCCCGGGTTGCCGTGAAACTTGAAGTCGATCACCAGCGCGGACCAGGGAAAGGCGTAGTGCACTGCAGCGACGCAGGTGTCGAGTGGTGGGGGTTGCCGCACACAGGCGCCGCATTGCCCGATGGCGCTGGCGATGGGCGTGGCGCAGGTGGCGCAGCGCATGCCGGGTTGCGCAAACTGCACCACGCAGGCTTCACAGACTGGCGCGGACGGCCACGCCTGGCAGACCGCACACTGGCCTGGCAGCGCGCGGGTGGCCCCAGACAACAGGTGCACAGGCATGCTTCAATATACTCGCGGCGGTTCTGCCTGTCTTCCCCATGTCTGTTGATCTCCCCCCCACCATCGACCCCGCCGCCGCCGCCCGCTGGAGTGGATGGCGCCATACGGAGTCGCCGTGGTTGCATGAGGAGGTGGCGCGGCGGATGGAGGAGCGCCTTCAGTGGATCAAGCTCGAGCCGACCGCCTGGGTCGATTGGGAACCGGCGCGTGGCGGCCTGCACGCCCATGCCGCGCTGGCCCGGCGTTATCCCCAGGCACAGTGCCATGTGGTGGAGGTGCCGGCCAACCTGGCTTTGACACGCCGAAGCGTGCAGCGTTCCTGGTGGGAGCGCATGGTCCCGGGCCGCCCTGCCGCCCGCTACGGAGCACCGCAGGAGGGCTCGGTGCAGATGGTGTGGGCCAACATGGCGCTGCACATGGCCGCGGACCCGCAAGCACTGATCGGCCTGTGGCAAGGGTGGTTGGCAACGGACGGATTCCTGATGTTTTCCTGCCTGGGTCCCGACACCCTGCGCGAGCTGCGGGAAGCCTACCGCTCGCTGGGATGGCGGCCACCGGCGCATGCGTTCACCGACATGCACGATTGGGGCGACATGCTGGTGCACGCCGGATTCGCCGAGCCCGTGATGGACATGGAGCGCATCACGCTGACATTTGACAACGCCGAGCGCTGCCTGCAGGAGTTGCGCCAGCTGGGTCGAAACCTGCACGCCGAACGCGACGCCACGGTGCGCGGCCGTGGCTGGCGCCAGCAGTTGTTACAGGCGCTGGACGCATTGGCAGTTGCGTCCCCGCAACGCCACGCGCTCACGTTCGAAGTGATCTATGGCCACGCCATCAAGGCGGCGCCCCGCTGGAAGGTGGCGCCGCAGACCAATCTGCCGTTGAGCGAAATGCGCAGCCGCCTGCGCGGCGGCAGGCCGGCGCCAGAAGGCCATCTGTGACAGTGTGGCATTGCCCTGCCGCACGGCAGGTTGCCCGGGTCGGTCGGCTACAATCGCCGCAGATAAATGACGGGTATTTCCCCGGTGTTCCTGCCGCGGCCATGGACGATTGGCGCGGCTCAGCGATGGCAACAAGCGCGTGACAAACCTGGTTTTTCGCTTCGCAACGGTGCAAGGGCAAAACATTCAGTGGTTTTTGCGGCGCAATTGCTCCGTCACGCCGCGGCAACTTGGCTGGCTGTACCTCTCGCTGTGTCTGGTTTCATTGACGATCGGTACCGCGTTCTGGTTTCACGGCGCACAACTGGTCCTGCCTTTTGCATGGCTTGAGGTGATGGCGGTGGGGGCGGCGTTTGTGGTGTACGTGCGCCACGCAACCGATGGCGAGACGATTCGTCTGGCCGGCTCCAGCCTGGTGGTGGAACTGGAGCAGGGTGGACGATTGGAGCGCTCCGAATTCCGGCGCGAATGGGTAAGGGTAGAGCCGGGGGCGGGCGATAGTTCATTGATCGAGTTGTCGGCTCACGGCAAGCGGGTGCGGGTGGGCCGGTATGTGCGACCCGAATTGCGACCGGAACTTGCGCAGGAAATTCGCAACGCGTTGCGATCGGCATGAAGGTGGCGCGGGAACCCATGGACTCGCGTCAGCAGATGGATTTTTGAGGCATAACGAAGTGAACATGATGAAGAGCATTCCGGGCAGGCTGGCATTGCCGCTGTCGGCGCTGTGCGCATGGGTTGGCAGTTCGGTGTTTTCGATGGCGCATGCTGTCGGCGACCTGGCGGGCGGGCCGGCCAAGAATCAGCTCAATCTGCATCCGCCGGTTACGCGGATTGCCGAGGAGCAGGCCTGGTTGCACTGGTTCATGCTGATCATCTGTACGGTGATTTTCGTTGCGGTGTTCGCCGTGATGTTTTATTCGATCTGGAAGCACCGCAAGTCGGTTGGCCACAAGGCGGCCACTTTCCATGAATCGGTCACCGTCGAGATAGTCTGGACCGTGATCCCCTTCATCATAGTGATCCTGATGGCGCTGCCCGCGACCAAGGTCATCGTGGCGATGAAGGACACCACCAACGCCGACGTCACGATCAAGGCCACTGGCATGCAGTGGAAATGGGGCTACGACTACCTCAAGGGTGAGGGCGATGGCATCAGCTTCGTCTCCACCATCGATCCGGTCCATCGCGCCATGTCCGATGCGGGCGGACCCAAGGCCGGCGAATCGGTTGACAACTACCTGCTCAAGGTCGATAACCCGTTGGTGGTGCCGGTCGACAAGAAGGTGCGAATCATCACGACCGCGACCGACGTGATCCACGCGTTCATGGTGCCGTCGTTCGGTATCAAGCAAGATGCCATCCCCGGTTTTGTCCGTGACACGTGGTTTCGCGCCGAGAAGGTAGGCGACTACTACGGACAGTGCGCCGAGTTGTGCGGCAAGGAGCATGCCTACATGCCGATCCACGTAAAGGTGCTTTCGGCGCAGGACTACTCCAAATGGGTGGACGGCGAGAAGAAGATGATGGCTGCGAAGGCGGACGATCCGGCCAAGGTCTGGACCGCTGAAGAGATCAGCAAGCGTGGTGAAAAGGTGTATGCCGCCAACTGTGTCGCCTGCCATCAACCCAACGGCAAGGGCGCCGGCCCGATCAAGCCGCTCGACGGCGCCGCCGTGGTGCTCGATGCCGACAAGGGCAAGCAGATTGCGATATTGCTCAATGGCCAGAACAACGGTGCGATGCCCGCCTGGAAGCAGCTCAGCGATACCGATCTCGCCGCTGTGATCACATTCACCAAGAACAACTGGTCCAACAAGACCGGTCAGCTGGTACAGCCTGCAGACGTGAAACTGGAGCGCAAGTAATCAGCCTGCGGACGCCGGGCGCTTGTGCCGAATGTTTAGAGATTTGAGAAGGAAATCAGGATGAGTGCAGTTCTGGATCACCACGGTCACGGCCACGACGACCACCACGATCACGCCCCGACCGGCTGGCGCCGCTGGGTGTTCGCCACGAACCACAAGGACATCGGTACGCTGTACCTGTTGTTCAGCTTCACCATGCTGATGGTGGGGGGTGTGCTGGCCCTGTTGATCCGGGCCGAATTGTTCCAGCCCGGCCTGCAACTGGTGAACCCCGAGTTGTTCAATCAGCTCACCACCATGCACGGCCTCATCATGGTGTTCGGCGCGATCATGCCGGGCTTCGTTGGTTTTGCAAACTGGATGATTCCGCTGCAGATCGGCGCCGCCGACATGGCGTTTGCGCGCATGAACAACTTCAGTTTCTGGCTGCTGATACCGGCTGGCCTGATGATCGTCGGGTCCTTCTTCATGCCCGGCGGTGCCCCCGCCGCAGGCTGGACGCTGTATGCGCCCCTGACCCTGCAAATGGGCCCCAGCATGGACGCCGGCATCTTTGCGCTGCACATCCTGGGCGCCAGCTCCATCATGGGCTCGATCAACATCATCGTGACAATCCTGAACATGCGCGCGCCCGGCATGACCCTCATGAAGATGCCGATGTTTGCGTGGACCTGGCTGATCACTGCCTACCTGCTGATCGCCGTGATGCCGGTGCTTGCCGGTGCCATCACGATGACGCTGACGGACCGGCACTTCGGTACCAGCTTCTTCAATCCGGCCGGTGGTGGCGACCCGGTGATGTACCAGCACATCTTCTGGTTCTTCGGCCACCCCGAGGTCTATATCATGATCTTGCCGGCCTTCGGCATCATCAGCCAGGTGGTGCCGGCGTTTTCGCGCAAGCGCCTGTTTGGATATGCGTCCATGGTGTATGCCACCTCAAGCATCGCCATCCTGAGCTTCGTGGTCTGGGCCCACCACATGTTCACGACCGGTATGCCGGTGACCGGGCAGTTGTTCTTTATGTACTCGACCATGCTGATTGCCGTCCCTACGGCCGTCAAGATCTTCAATTGGATCGCCACGATGTGGCGCGGCTCGATGACGTTCGAGACACCGATGCTGTTTTCCGTCGGTTTCATCTTCGTGTTCACGATGGGCGGATTTACCGGCCTGATCCTGGCCCTGGCGCCGATCGACATCCAGTTGCAGGATACCTATTACGTGGTGGCGCATTTCCACTATGTGCTGGTGGCCGGCTCCCTGTATGGCATGTTCGCCGGCTTCTATTACTGGTCGCCCAAGTGGACGGGTGTGATGTACAACGAAGCGCGCGGCAAGATCCATTTCTGGTGGTCGCTGATTGCTTTCAACGTCACGTTCTTTCCGATGCACTTCCTTGGTCTGGCCGGCATGCCGCGGCGATACGCGGATTACCCGATGCAGTTTGCCGATTTCAACGCGATTGCAACGGTCGGTGCGTTCGGCTTCGGTCTTGCCCAGGTGTATTTCTTCTTCTGGATCGTCCTGCCGGTGATGATGGGCAAAGGCGAGAAAGCGGCGCAGAACCCCTGGGAGGGGGCGGAAGGCCTTGAGTGGGAGATTCCCTCTCCCGCGCCGTTCCACACCTTTGAGACACCGCCGAAACTCAACGCGGCGGCCAACCGCGTTATTGGCTGACGGGACACCCGGCCATGACCCCCGACCAAAAGCGCGCCAATGCGCGACTCGCCTGGATTCTGCTCTCCGTGGTCGTGGTGTTTTTTGCCGGTTTCATGGTCAAGATGGCCGTTCTGGGTGGTTGAGCGATGAACTTGCGTGGCGCCAACATGCACATGGCTGGCAAGCTGATAGTCATCACTGTCCTGATGCTGGCTTTTGGTTATGCGCTGGGCCCCATCTACAACGCCATCTGCAAGATGACCGGAATCAACATTCTTGCGCTGGGCGAGCGCAATTTGCCGGGTGCGTCTTCCAAGGTTGCCCCCAACACGCAGATTGATACTTCGCGCAGCATCACGGTCGAGTTCGATGCCAACTCGCGCGGGCCGTGGGAGTTCAAGCCGGCAGTGCGTTCGCTGCAGGTGCATCCGGGTGAACTGGCTACCGTCGTCTATGAATTCCAGAACGTGCAGAATCGGCGCATGGCGGCGCAGGCGATTCCCAGTTACGCGCCCATGCAGGCTGCTGCGCATTTCAACAAGATCGAATGCTTCTGCTTCACGCAGTACACACTGGAGCCCGGTGAAAAGAAATCCTGGCCAGTAGCTTTTGTCATTGATCCGAAGTTGTCGCGGGATGTGAAGACCATCACCCTGTCCTACACCTTTTTCGAGGTGGGCGGTTCGGTGCCTGCGGCTCCCGTGGCCCGGGCGCCCGCTGCCTTGGACCTGAAGGTCGGGTCGTGACGCCAGCCGAACCGGTGCTGCGGCGCAAGGGGTCCCTGTGGGCTACCGTCAAGGCGGTGGGGGCGGCATTTGTCGGCTTGCGTCGTGGCAGCGATCTGGAGCAGGACGGCGCGCGCCTGAACCCGCTGCACATCATCGCCGTCGGTTTTGCCGGCGTGGCGGTGTTTGTGGCAGGTCTGATTGTTTTGGTGAACTGGGTGGTGGCCAAGTAGGTCCGCGCAGCCGTCGTCGTCATTCGAGAAACTGGTTTTACTGAGTCTGGAGCAGCAATGAGCGCAACGTCCCACGGTGGTACACCGTATTACTTTGTCCCAAGTCCCTCGGGCTACCCCGCGCTGGCTGCGGTTGGCCTGTTTTTCATCATTCTGGGCGCAGGCCAGTGGATCAATGGCGCCGACTGGGGCAAGTATTCGCTGATTTTCGGTCTGGGCTGGTTGTTCGTCATCCTGTTCAGGTGGTTCAGCACTGCCATCTCGGAGAGCGAAGGCGGGCAATACGGGCACAAGGTCGATCTTTCCTTTCGCTGGAGCATGAGCTGGTTCATTTTTTCCGAGGTGATGTTCTTCGGTGCCTTCTTCTCCGCCCTGTGGTGGATGCGCGTGCACTCCGTGCCAGAGCTGGGCAACACCGAACATGCCTTGCTTTGGCCCGACTTCAAGGCGGTCTGGCCAACCGGGGCTGTCGGCGCGACGGCGTCTCCTGCGGGCATCGTAGAGCCGTTCCAGACCATGTCACCGTTCTGGCTGCCGACGATCAACACGGCGCTGCTGCTGAGTTCCGGTGTCACACTGACCATTGCCCACCATGCGCTGCAAGCCGGCAATCGCGCCCGTACCATTGGTTTCATGTGGTTTACCGTGCTGCTGGGCATCACGTTCCTTGGCGTCCAGGGTTACGAATACGCCCACGCCTACAGCGAGATGAACTTGAAGCTCTCATCGGGCGCCTACGGTTCCACCTTCTTCATGCTGACCGGTTTCCATGGCTTCCACGTGTTCGTTGGCATGTTGATGCTGCTGTTCATCACCCTGCGCCTGCAAAAGGGCCATTTCACGCCGCAGCGGCACTTCGGTTTTGAAGGCGCCGCCTGGTACTGGCATTTTGTGGACGTCGTGTGGTTGGGCCTGTACATCCTGGTGTACTGGCTGTAGTGCCGCGCCCAACCCTGCCTTGGCGGGGGCTGGCGGTGTGGTGAACGACTCAGGCCGCCATGGGCGGCCTTTTTACTTTCCGACTGGAATGCCGGTTGGGTGGATGTAGCCGAGTTTCCAGGCAATCAGCACACAGACAAACAGCACGATGGAAAATGCTACACGAAATGCGAGCGCGCGCGCCATGTGGTTGGTCCGCGGCTTGCCCTCGCGACTGCCTTGCAGCATGAAGTACAGCGCGGCGCCCAGGCTGCCCAGGATTGCCAGAAAAGCGATGACGACGATGGTTCCCATGTCAGGGATTATCCCGTGACGGCGCCTGTGCAGTCGGCGCGCTTCTGGCTCCTGACCGTCGCGGCTCTGGCCGGTGTCGTGTTCACCGCCTCGCTCGGGTTCTGGCAACTGTCGCGCGCCGGTCAAAAGCTGGCGTTGCAGCACGACATGGACACCCGCGCGCAGATGCCGCCGCTGGACGGCACCGCCCTGGTCGCCAGCACGCCAGCCGACACCCGGATGCACAGGCGCGTTGTCCTGCGCGGTGTCTGGCTCGCGCGCCATACCGTGTTCCTGGAGAACCGGCAGATGGGAGGCAAGCCGGGATTTTTTGTTGTGACGCCACTGCGTCTGGAAAACTCGGGCGCAGTGGTTGCCGTGCAGCGCGGCTGGGTTCAGCGCAATTTCACGGACAGGACGCAACTCCCCGCCGTGTTGACCGATACCGCCCTGGTCCAGCTCGAAGGCAGGATTGCCCCGCCACCGTCGAAGTTATATGAGTTCTCCGGGGCGGATACAGGTGTGATCCGGCAAAATCTGGAAATGCAGCGTTACGCCACCGAAATCGGCGCAGCGTTGCTACCGGTCTCGGTATTGCAGACCGCTGGCCAAGCGGACGGAATGCAGCGCGACTGGCCGCCCGTGGCGACGGGTGTCGAGAAGCACCATGGCTACGCGTTCCAGTGGTTCGCGCTGGCTACCCTGATTACAGTTCTTTATGTCTGGTTCCAAATTGTCCGACGCGTCCTCCCATCGCGCTGAGCCCGCACCGGGTGCCTCGGCCGATCAGCCGCTCGGGCTGACAGTGCATTCCCTTCCCCGCCTGGACGACGCGGGCCCATCGACTGTTCGGCGTACCGTGGTGGGCCGTTGGAAGATGCTGGCCGTGTTGCTGGTATGCGCCGCGCCGGTGATCGCCTCCTACGTCACCTACTACCTGATCCGTCCGGACGGGCGCCGCGTCTATGGCGAGTTGGTGGAGCCACAGCGCCCGCTGCCCAACCTCATTGCACAGACGCTCGACGGGCGCGAGCGCAACCTGCGCAGCCTCAAGGGGCAGTGGTTGCTGGTCAGCGTGGCGGGCGCGGCCTGCGATCCGCAGTGTGAGAAGCACCTCTATCTGCAGCGCCAGCTCCGCGAGGGCCTGGGCAAGGAGAAAGACCGTCTGGACCGGGTCTGGTTGATCAACGATGCAGCGCCTGTCGCGCAGCGCTTGCTGCCGGCCTTGCGCGACGCCACGGTGCTGCGCCTGGATGCTGCTGCGCTGGCGCAGTGGCTGGCCCCTGCGCCGCAACAGGCGATGGCGGACCACCTGTACCTGGTCGATCCGCTGGGCAACTGGATGATGCGGTTTCCGGTTGCCATGGATCCCGCTGCGGCGGCGCGTGCCAAGCGTGACATCGAGCGCGTCCTGCGCGCCAGCGCCTCCTGGGATACCGCCGGCCGGCCCGGTACTGCCCCGTAAACTGCCTTCTCCATGACGCCGCAACCTCTGCTCGATCTTTCGCCACTGGCCGCCTTGCTCTTGGTCGGGCTGCTGCTGGCGCTGATGGTGGTCGCCTGGGTGGGGGTGCGCCATCCACCGCAAAGCCGCCAGCAGTGGTGTTATCGCCTGACCGCTTTGACGCTGTTCCTGACCTTCGACCTGGTGGTGTTTGGTGCTTTCACCCGGCTTACCGATTCCGGCCTCGGATGCCCGGACTGGCCGGGTTGTTATGGCAGCGCCAGCCCGCTGGGTGCGCAGGCGCCGATCAGCGCGGCGCAAGCCCACATGCCATCGGGGCCGGTGACCCATACCAAGGCGTGGATAGAAATGGTGCACCGGTATCTGGCGACAGCGGTTGGCGCGCTGATTCTGGGCCTGGCGCTGCTGCATTGGCCGCGTCGGCATTCGTCAGTTGGCGCCGACCCTGCGCCTGGCTGGGCATTGTCCGTGGTGACACTGGTCTGGGTATGTGTACAAGGCGCCTTTGGCGCGCTGACAGTGACCATGAAACTGTTTCCAGCCATCGTCACCCTGCATCTGATGGGCGGTGTATTGCTGCTGGCCCTGCTGGTCTGGCAGTTCGAGCGGCTGCAGCGTGTCGAGCACGCGCTCAAACAGGTGCCGCTGGATCGCACTACGCGCATCCTGCTGGTGCTGGGCTGCGCCGTGCTGGCAATTCAGGTGGCATTGGGTGGCTGGGTCAGCACCAATTATGCTGTTCTGGCCTGCACGGATTTTCCCATGTGCCAACAGAGTTGGTGGCCGCCGATGCGCTTTGACGAGGGTTTTGCGCTGTGGCGGCCGCTTGGCATGAACGCGCAAGGTGAGCACATTCCGTTTGCGGCGCTCACTGCGATTCACTATGTGCACCGGGCCTTTGCCTGCGTGGTTTTGCTGGTGCTTGCGCCGTTGTCGTGGAGGCTCGCCAGCTACGCCGGGTTGCGGCCGCAAGCGCTCTGGCTCGCGGCCCTGCTGGCGCTGCAGCTGGTCACCGGTCTGGCCAATGTGGTGCTTGGCTGGCCGCTGCTGGCGGCGGTGCTGCACAGCGCCGGCGCTGCCGCGCTCGCAGGGCTGCTGGCCTGGACGTTGGCGCGCAGCCGCAGGGTCGAATCCCACAGCACCGTGCGATGGCCGGCCGGGGAGGCCTCTGCATGACGGAAACGACTCGCCCGCGCGCCGGACTGGCGGATTTGCTGCGCCAGTACCACGCGCTGACCAAGCCGCGCGTCATCCAGCTCATCGTGTTCTGCGCGCTGATAGGCATGGTGCTGGCCGTGCCCGGCATGCCTTCGCTCGCCGATGTGCGTCTCGCAGCCTTGGCCTGTCTGGGCATCTGGCTGGTGGCCGCTGCTGCTGCTGCCTTCAACTGCATCGTCGAGCAGCAGATCGACGCCAAGATGAAGCGCACCGCATGGCGCCCTACTGCCAGCGGCGAGCTCGGCAATACCCAGACCCTGTTGTTCTCGGCGATTCTGTGTGGCGCCGGTTCCGCCATCCTGTACTTGCTCGTGAACCCGCTCACGATGTGGCTCACATTCGCCACCTTTATCGGTTATGCCGTGGTGTACACCGTGATCCTCAAACCGCTCACGCCGCAAAACATCGTGATCGGCGGGGCGTCAGGCGCGATGCCGCCGGTGCTGGGCTGGGCTGCCATGACGGGCGATGTCGGCCCCGAGGCCCTGATCCTGTTCCTGATCATCTTCCTGTGGACACCGCCGCATTTCTGGGCGCTTGCGCTGTACCGGGTGGAGGACTACCGCAAGTCCGGCCTGCCCATGCTGCCGGTCACCCACGGCAGCGAGTTCACCCGGCTGCAGGTGTTCCTGTACACGCTGGTGCTGTTCGCGGCCTGCATGCTGCCCTTCGCCTATGGCATGAGTTCCTGGATCTACCTGGTGGTGGCGATCGCCCTGAGCCTGGGCTTCTGCTGGTATGGC
>JANNDB010000115.1:0-8248 GCA_031387285.1 Betaproteobacteria bacterium
TTCAGTGGAGCATTGTTGGCGGGCCCGGCGGTGGCGCAAGCTTGAGCGGCGCGACAAGCGCCAGTCCGCTGTTCACGGCGACGGTGGACGGTCTGTATACAGTGCAGCTGGTGGCAAGCAATGGCAATGCCACCAGCACGCCAGCCCAGTTGCGGGTGATGGTCGACAACACGCTGCCGTATGTGCCGACGGCCATCCGTTTCGCAGGCCTGGGTGGCATCAAAGATGTACTGCAAAACGGCGGCGGCAGCTGTACGGGTTGCCACCAGCCGGGCGGGGGACCTCCCATCCTGTATACCAGTGAGGACCGTGCAGGTACGGGTGGCGGAACGGAGAACAGTGCGACCAACGACAACTGGTTCTATACCGAGTTGCGGGGCCGGATCAATTTCACCGACTGGATTGCCAGCCCCCTGCTGCGCAAGCCCTCCGGGCACCACCACGGCGGTGGCCTGCGGCCGGGATTTGACACGTCGGCCCCAGTCGGCGACCCGGCGCGCGCCGACTACGACAAGTTTGTGAGCTGGATCGTCAACGGCGCGCCGGAATAACGCTGCCGCCGCTACGGCGGCCGCCTGCGTTTTTAATAGGTGCGGCGAGGCCCCGTATAGACGTCGTTCGAGAACACGAACGGTGTCCTGCGCCCCACCAGGGTTTCGATCAGGGCCAGTTCCTGGTCGGTGTGATTCACAAAGGGCGCATTGCGGATGTTGTTGCCGGCGCCACCGTCCTTCACGATGTACACCGGCCGGTCGTGGTGCTTGGCAGCGATGGACTCCCTGCTGGTTGCGTCGTCGGTAGCCTGCACTTCAGTCGCGCCGTAACAGGTGCAAAAGTAGGTACGCTCCGGGTCGGCTTCAAGATAAAACCCCGTGCCGCGAATGCCAATCGTGGCAGTCGACGAGGTAATCTGCATCGCAGAGTTGCGCGACACCGACAGCAGTTTTCCGCTCAGCATGCGCAGGCCGCTGATCACCAGGGAGTCCTGCGCGGCGGCCGGCTTTTCGACCAGCAGCTTGCTGTCCCCGCGCAGGATCATCGAATGGGTGTTCACCACGAACACAATTTCACTGTTTTGCGCGGTCTGCACGGTGTCGCCGGGTTTGATGGGCGTAGACAGCGTGGCTTCCTTGTCGTTCACCGTAACCTGCCCGGACAGTCCATAAATGGATTGCCCTTCAGGCAACTTCTTCGGGCGGCTGCCAAAAATGCCGAAGGTGATGGCCTCGGCGGCGGGGACGGAAAGTCCAAGCAGGCCTGCGCCGAGCGCCCGGATCAGCAACTGGCGGCGGGGATCGTCAATGTCGTCGGAGCGTCGCATTTTCTCTCCTGGTGAATGCGGGTTGCCGGCACGCCATGGAGGCTCTTGCGGCCATGGAATCCGTGGAGCGATGCTACCTTGGTTTGGCCCGTATCGGGCCAGCTTCGGGCCTTCGTTGCGCCATCCCGACAAGGTATCATCGAATAAGTCACGTTGCGCCTGCCGTAGACCGGTGCGTTGCCCGGCGCGGGTCCCCTCCAACTCCAGTTTTCCGTGCGCCTCAATTCCATCAAGTTGTCCGGGTTCAAGTCGTTTCCGGAACCCACCAATTTCATGTTGCCCGGCCAACTGGTCGGCGTCGTCGGGCCCAACGGCTGCGGAAAATCCAACATCATGGATGCTGTGCGCTGGGTGCTCGGCGAGAGCCGCGCCAGCGAACTGCGCGGCGAGTCCATGCAGGACGTCATCTTCAACGGCACCACGTCCCGCAAGGCGGCCAGCCGCGCGAGCGTGGAACTGGTGTTCGAGAACGCAGACCAGCGTGCCGGCGGCCAGTGGAGCCGGTTTGCCGAGATCGCGGTCAAGCGCGTGCTGTCGCGCGACGGCACCAGCAGCTACTACATCAACAACCAGCCGGTGCGCCGGCGTGACGTCCAGGACGTGTTTCTGGGCACTGGCCTGGGGCCACGCGCCTACGCCATCATCGGCCAGGGCACGATCAGCCGCATCATTGAATCCAAGCCCGAGGAACTGCGTCTGTTCCTGGAAGAGGCGGCCGGTGTGTCCAAGTACAAGGAGCGCCGCCGCGAGACCGAAAGCCGCCTGGGCGACACGCGGGAGAACCTGACTCGGGTGGAAGACATCCTGCGCGAGTTGGGGAGCAACCTGGAGCGTCTCGAACAGCAGGCCGCGGTGGCGCAGCGTTACAAGAGCCTGCAGGAGGACGTGACGCTCAAGCAGCAGCAGTTATGGTTCCTGCGTCTGCGCGAGTCCGGCGGCGAACAGGAGCGCTTGCAGCGAGAGATGCAGCAGGCGCAACATGGCATGGAGAGCAGAGTCGCCGGCCTGCGCCGCATCGAGGCCGATCTCGAGTCGGTGCGCCAGGGCCACTATGCGGCGGGCGACCAGGTCAATCAGGCGCAGGGGCTGTTGTACGAAGCCAGCACCGAGGTCGGCCGCCTGGAGGCGGAGATCCGCTTCGTGCTGGAAGGCCGCTCGCGCGTGGAGCAGCGTCTGTCCGCCCTGAAGGAGCAACTGCAGCTGTGGACGGCGCGCGGCGGCGATGCGCTGTCAGCCATAACCGATCTGGCCGGGCAGACACATGCCGCGCAGGAAGCGGGCGAAGCACTCGCACGGCAGGTGCACGATCAGGCCGCGCTGTTGCCAGGGCAGGAAGAGGCCTTGCGCCAGGCGCAGGTAATGGCCTCCACCCAGCGCAGCGCCGTGGCGCAGGTGCAGCAGCAGATCCAGGTGCTGGCAGCCGAGCAGCGCAATGTGGACGAGCAGGCACGGCATGCAACAACGCGGCGCGATCGCCTCACGACCGACAGGCAGGCGCTCCAGTTGCCCGACCAGGCCGCACTGACAGCGCTGCAGCAACGCATGGAGACCACGCAGGCGGCGGCAGCAGCCCTCGCCGCGCAACTGCATACGCTGCAGGAAACCATTCCAGGCCTGGATGACGCGCGCCGCGCGCAGCAGCAGGCGGTGAACACCGAGTCGGCCAGCCAGGCCGCGCTGTCCGCCCGCCTTGACGCATTGCGGGCGTTGCAGGAAAAAGTGCGTACCGACGGAAAGCTCAAGCCCTGGCTCGCCAAACACGGGCTGGATCAGTTGCAGGCTTTGTGGAGCCGCCTGCACGTCCAGTCCGGATGGGAAAGCGCACTGGAGGCTGCCTTGCGCGAACGCCTGGGCGGGCTCGAGGTTTCCCGGCTGGAGCTGGCTGGCGCCTTCGGTCGCGACGCGCCACCGGCCAAGCTGACCTTCTACAACGCCAGCAACGCCAGCAACGCCGTTCTAGCCGTCGGCCCAGGTGCGCTGCCCGCGCTGGCCGATGTCTTGCAGTTGCCCGATGCGGCGCGGGCCAGCTTGATGCACGGCTGGCTGCATGGCTGTTACAGCGCCGGGAGCCTGGACGAGGCACTGGCGCAGCGCGGGCAGTTGAAGCCGGGAGAGGCAATTTTTGTTGCGCAGGGTCACGCGGTCACGGCGCAGAGCGTGAGCTTTTATGCGCCAGATACCGAACAGGCGGGTTTGCTGGCGCGCGCGCAGGAAATCGAGAATCTGGAAAAACAGGTCCGCGCCCAAGCCCTGCTCGCCGAGCAGGCGCGCCAGTTGCAGCAACGCGCGGAAGCCGCCTATGCCCAGGCTTCGCAACAGCTGGTGCCGCTGCGCCGTGACGCCGCACAGGCTCAGAGCCAGACGCATGATGTGCAGGTGCAGTTGCTGCGCTTGCGCCAGCAGTCGGATCAGGCGCTTTTGCGCGGCAACCAGCTCGACACCGAACTGGCCGAACTCATCGGCCAATTGGAGGGCCTGGAGCAACGGCGGCTTGCCGCGGACGCGCAGTTTGAGTCGCTGGACATGCAACTCGCCGACGCACAGGAGCGCCACGCGCAGCTGGAAGACCGCGTCACGCTGGCACAGGGCGCACTCAACGAAGCCCGTGCCCAGCAGCGCGCGGCGGAACACCGCGCCCAGGAGGCACAGTTCAACCTGCGCAGCCTGCAGTCGCGCGAGGCAGAACTGCAGCGGGCCGTAGCCACGGCCGGGCAGCAGACGGCAACGCTGGCCGCCGAGCAGAAGCGTGCCACCGACGAGCTGGCACGCCTGAGTGATGCCGCCGCCCAGGCCGGTCTGCAGAGCGCGCTGGCGCTCAAGCTGGAGCGCGAACAGGCTCTGGCAATGCGGCGCAGTGCCTATGACGACCTGACCGCCCGTTTGCGCGCCAGTGACGAGGAGCGCCTGCAGATCGAGCGTTCGCTCGATCCGTTGCGCCAGCGCATTATCGAATTGCAATTGAAGGAGCAGGCGGCGCGGCTGGGCTGCGAGCAGTACCAGCAACTGCTGGCCGACGCGCATGCGGACCTGGATACGCTCCAGGCCAGCATCGAGCAAGGCAATGTACGCAGCGCCGGCCTGCAGGGCGCAATCGACCGCCTCAATGCCGATGTGGCGGCGCTGGGGGCGGTGAACCTCGCGGCCCTCGATGAGCTGACCACTGCGCGCGAACGCAAGCAGTTCCTGGACGCCCAGTCGGCCGACCTGAACGAGGCCATGACGACCCTGCAAGATGCCATACGCAAGATCGATATTGAAACCCGGGCCCTGCTGTCGTCCACCTTCGATACGGTGAATGTGCATTTCGGGAAGATGTTCCCCGAGTTGTTTGGCGGCGGCAACGCGCGGCTGGTGATCACCGGTGATGAAATTCTGGATTCTGGCGTGCAGGTCATAGCGCAGCCTCCGGGCAAGAAGAACCAGACCATCCACCTGCTCTCCGGCGGTGAAAAGGCGCTCACGGCGATCGCCCTCGTTTTTGCCATCTTCCAGCTCAACCCGGCGCCGTTTTGCCTGCTCGACGAGGTGGATGCGCCGCTGGACGACGCGAACACCGAGCGTTACGCCCGGCTTGTCACGCGCATGAGCAGTGAAACGCAATTCCTGTTCATCAGCCACAATAAGATCGCCATGGAGATGGCCCAACAGCTGATAGGAGTCACGATGCAGGAACAGGGTGTATCGCGGATCGTCGCCGTGGACATGGACGCCGCGGCCAGCCTGGCCGAGGCTGGCTGACAGCATGAGCACGCTGCAAATCGGCCTTGCAGTGGCGGGTGGGCTGGTATTGGCGGCCGTGGTAGCGCATGGCGCATGGACCTCGCGCAAGATGGCGCCGCGCCAGGCCACGCAAGTCGAGCCTGATGCGACAGGCGGCGAACCGATTGAGCCACGCCTGGAGGCAGACGCCTTTGCGCCAGGCGCCTTTGGTTTGCCTGTGGCGGAAAAGAAGGCCCCGCTGGATTCCCTGATTGACGTGATCACCCCGATTGGCGTGGACGGCGAGGTTTCGGGGGACGCAGCCCTGGCCGCGCTGCCGGTGACGCGCCGGGTTGGAAGCAAACCATTTGCCGTGGAAGGGCTCAACGTCGCCACCCGCACGTGGGAGCCACCCGTCGCCGGCAGCCGCTACGACGCGTTTCAGGCCGGGGTCCAACTGGCCAACCGGCTGGGCGCGCTCAACGATATCGAGTTCTCCGAGTTCGTCGTCAAGGCGCAGGATTTTGCCGACGCCATTGGCGGTACGCCCGATTTCCCCGACATGCTCGAAGAGGTGGCGCGGGCGCGCGAACTGGACCAGTTTGCAAGTGCCAACGACGCCCAGCTCGAGTTCACGCTGCGCGCCCGCAACACGGCCTGGAGCCCCGGTTTTGTGCAGCAGCAGGCGGCCAGACTGGGTTTTGTGGCCGGCGCCATGCCCGGGCGCATGGTGTTGCCCTCTTCGGTGCCCGGGTTGCCGCCTGTCCTCGGGCTGGCCTTTGATCCGCAGGCGGCATTGGCTGAAGACCCGGCCCAGACCGCCTTGCATGAGTTGTCGCTTTCGCTGGACGTGGCCCAGGTGGATCGTTCCGAGCGACCGTTCGTGCGTATGCGCGAGTCTGCCAAGGCGCTGGCAGCGGCGATGGAAGGGGAGATCACCGATGACAACGGCCGTCCCTTGCCCGCCGACGCGCTCGACATCATCGGCTCCGAGCTGGAAAAGCTCTATGACAACCTGGAGCAGCGTGATCTGGCCGTCGGCTCGGCGCTGGCGCGCCGGCTGTTTTCCTGAAAGCCGCAGGGAAAGCGCTCGCGCATGACCGGGTCTGCCACCGCAACACAGGCCGACGCAGACCAGATTGATCGGGTGCGCTGGCTGCACGCGCAGTTGCACCGGCATGCACACCAGTACTACGTGCTGGATGCTCCCACCATTCCAGACGCCGAATACGACCGCCTGTTCGGCGAACTGCAGCGGCTCGAAGCACAGTTTCCCGATCTGGTTTCCACCGACTCGCCGACCCAGCGTGTAGGCGCCAAGCCGCTCGAACAGTTCGAGTCGGTGCGCCACCGCGTGCCGATGCTCAGTATCCGCACCGAGACCGATACCGAGGCCAGCGGTGCGGTCCAGTTTGATACCCGGGTGCGCCGGGAGCTCGGCCTGCCGTCTGATGCTGCGCCTGTGGAGTATGTGGCCGAACCCAAGTTCGATGGGTTGGCGATGAGCCTGCGGTATGAAGGCGGCGTGCTGGTACAGGCCGCGACGCGGGGGGACGGCGAACACGGTGAAGACGTGACCCGCAATATCCGTACGATTGGCCAGATTCCGTTGCGTCTGCCGCCCGGTGTGCCCGACGTGCTGGAAGTGCGCGGCGAGGTCTACATGCGGCGCGATGATTTTGAGGCGCTGAACGCAGCGCAGCGCGAAAAAATCGCCGCTGGCGCGCGGTCGGAGAAGACATTCGTGAACCCGCGCAATGCGGCCGCCGGTGCGGTGCGCCAGCTCGATCCGGCGGTCGCCGCACAACGGCCGCTGAGTTTCTTCGCGTACGGACTGGGCGACCTGAGCGCGCCGCCGCAGGTGCAGGCCTGGTTCTCCACCCATATGCAGATGCTGCAGCAGTTGCGCGGCTGGGGCCTGCCAGTCTGTGATCTGGTGCAAGTGGCGCAGGGCGCGGAGCAACTCGTGGCCTACCACGCCCGCATCGGCGCCCAACGTGACGGCCTGGGCTTCGACATCGACGGCGTGGTCTACAAGGTGAACGACATCGCGCTGCAACAGCGCCTGGGATTCGTCACCCGTGAGCCGCGCTGGGCGGTCGCCCACAAGTACCCGGCGCAGGAGCAACTCACCACGGTGCTGGAGATTGACGTGCAGGTCGGGCGAACCGGCAAGCTCACGCCTGTGGCCAAGCTCGCCCCGGTCTTCGTAGGCGGTGTCACGGTGACGAATGCGACGCTGCACAACGAAGACGAAGCGCGCCGCAAGGATGTGCGCGTGGGCGACACCGTGGTGGTGCGCCGTGCGGGGGACGTGATCCCGGAGGTGGTGTCCGTGCTGGCGGAGCGCCGCCCGCAAGGCACCCAGGCCTTCACGATGCCGCGCATTTGCCCGGTATGTGGTTCGGCGGCCGTGCGCGAGGAGGGTGAGGCCGATTACCGCTGCAGCGGCGGCCTGTTTTGCTCGGCCCAGCGCAAGCAGGCCATCCTGCACTTTGCGCAGCGCCGCGCAGTCGAGGTCGATGGCCTGGGCGAGAAACTGGTGGACCAGCTGGTCGATGCCGGCCTGGTGCACACACTGCCTGATCTGTACCGACTCGGCCTCACGGCACTGGCGGCACTGGAGCGCATGGCAGACAAGTCCGCCAGCAATCTGCTGCAGGCCTTGCAGGACTCGCGCCAGACCACGTTGCCGCGCTTTCTGTTCGGTCTGGGCATACGCCATGTGGGTGAGGCTACCGCCAAGGCGCTGGCGCGGCATTTCGGCACGCTGGACGCCATCATGGATGCGTCGCAGGAGGCGCTGCTGCAGGTGGCCGACGTCGGACCCATCGTGGCGCAGAGCATCCGCACGTTTTTCGACCAGCCGCACAACCGCGAGGTGGTCGAACAGTTGCGCGCCTGCGGCCTCAGCTGGACCGAGGGGCCGCCCGAGGCCGGTGCGCCCGCGCCACTGGCCGGCAAGACCTTCGTGATCACCGGAAGCTTGCCCACACTGGGCCGCGAAGACGCGAAGGCGCTGATCGAAGCGGCCGGCGGCAAGGTGGCCGGTTCGGTCAGCAAGAAGACGCACTACCTGGTCGCTGGCGCCGAGGCGGGCAGCAAGCTGGACAAGGCGCGCGAGCTGGGTGTTGACGTAATCGACGAAACAGGCCTCAAGGAGTTGCTCGATGGCAGTACATGAAATCCTCAAGATGGGCGACCCGCGCCTGTTGCGGGTAGCGCAAC
>JANNDB010000263.1:0-4224 GCA_031387285.1 Betaproteobacteria bacterium
GTGCTTAATCCCATGGCAGGCTCCGGACGTTAAAAACAAAAGTGTATACACTTTTGGCGCTTGACGCTATGATGACCGCATGGAATCCTCCTCCACCACGCTGATCGTGCAGGCGCTCACCAAGGCCATTGTGGAGCACCGGCTGCATCCGGGCAGCAAACTTGCCGAGCAAAAACTGGCCGACCATTTCGGCGTGTCGCGCACACTGGTGCGCCAGGCCCTGTTGCAGCTATCGCAACACCAGCTGGTCACGCTGGAGCCGGCGCGTGGCGCCTTTGTGTCGGCGCCATCGGTCACCGAGGCGCGCCAGGTGTTTGCTGTGCGGCGCATGCTCGAATCAGAGATGACACGCGCCTTCGTGCAGCAGGTGACGCCCGCCCGAATCAGGGCCTTGCGTGAACACGTGGCCCAGGAGAAACGCGCCATAGAGCGGGAGGACGCGCCCGGTCGCACCGAGCTGCTGGGAGATTTTCATGTGCGGCTGGCCGAGTTGATGGGCAACGAGGTACTGGCCCAGTTGCTCAACCAGCTCATTTCGCGCTGCGCCCTCATCACGCTGATGTACCAGACGCAGCGCGCGGCTGAACATTCGAACGACGAACACGCCGAGATCGTGCGCGCACTCGCCGCCCGTGATGAAGCACTTGCCGTGCGCCTGATGAACGACCATCTCCTGCACGTCGAGGCAAACCTGGCCTTCGATCGCAGGCTGCCCACCAATGACATCGGCAAGGCCCTTTCCGAAGACTGAGCATGCATAACACCTCCTCCCCAGGCCGCGACAGCGCGGCCTACCCGCGCGACCTCGTCGGTTATGGCCGCAACCCACCCCATGCGCAGTGGCCTGGCGGCGCGCGCATTGCGGTTCAGTTTGTGCTGAACTATGAAGAAGGTGGCGAAAATGCCGTCCTGCTCGGTGACGCGGCGTCTGAGCAGTTCCTTTCCGAAATGTTCAATCCGGCGGCCTTTGCGGCGCGCCACATGAGCATGGAGAGCATTTACGAATACGGTTCGCGCGCCGGCGTGTGGCGCCTCCTGCGCGAATTCGAAAGCCGCGGCCTGCCGCTCACCGTCTTCGGGGTCAGCATGGCGCTGCAACGGCACCCGGAGCTCACGGCGGCGTTTCGCCAGCTGGGCCACGAGATCGCCTGCCACGGCTGGCGCTGGATCAGCTACCAGGGTGTGGACGAGGCGGTCGAGCGCGAACACATGCGCATCGGCATGGAGATCATCGAGCAGCTCACCGGCGAACGTGCACTGGGCTGGTACACCGGGCGCGACAGCCCGAACACGCACCGCCTGGTCGCCGACTACGGTGGTTTCGCCTATGACAGCGACTATTACGGCGACGACCTGCCGTTCTGGATGCCGGTGACCAAGACCGACGGCAGCCTGGCGCCGCAGCTGATCGTTCCCTATACGCTGGACACCAACGACATGCGCTTTTCGTCGGCCCAGGGGTTTGCCCAGGGCGAGGATTTCTTTACGTATCTGAAGGATGCCTTTGACGTGTTGTATGCCGAGGGAGATCCGCAAGGGACGAATGCGCCCAAGATGCTGAGCATCGGCATGCACTGCCGCCTGCTTGGTCGTCCCGGCCGCTTGCGGTCGCTGCAGAAGTTTCTGGACCATGTGCAGCAGCACGACAAGGTCTGGGTCTGCCGCCGGCTCGATATTGCGCAGCATTGGCGCAAGGTCCATCCCTGCACTTTGGGGGGCTGACGATGGCGATCACCTTGAACCAGATCAATACGGCCAGCGAGCGCGAAGCGGCGCAGCTTCTCGACGGGTTGTACGAACACTCCCCATGGATCGCCACGCAGGCGCTGAGCCATCGGCCGTTCCGCTCACTTTCCCACCTCAAGGCCTGCATGGTGCAGGTACTCGCGCAGGCCGGCCGCGAGGCCCAGCTGACCCTGATCCGGGCACACCCCGAGCTCGCCGGCAAGGCCATGGTCGACAACACGCTCACCACCGAGTCGACCAACGAGCAAAGCAAGGCCGGCCTACGCAGTGCAGCCCGGCCGAACTGGCACATATTTCCGAGCTCAATGCGGCCTATGCCGCCAAGTTCGGGTTTCCGTTCATTCTGGCCGTGCGCGGCCCGCGCGGAACCGGACTCGCCAAGGCGGAGATCCTGGCCACCTTTGAGCGGCGCCTGCACAACCATCCAGGCTTCGAACTGCAGGAATGCCTGCGCAACATCCACCGCATCGTCGAGTTGCGCCTGAACGACAAGTTCGGCGTCCACCCGCTGACGGGCAATGCGGTATGGGACTGGCACGAAAGCCTGAGCGCATTCACCGACCCAGGCTATGCCGAGAAGGGGCAACTCACCGTCACCTACCTGACCGACGCGCACCGGGCTTGCGCCGCGCTGCTGTCGCAGCAGATGGGCGAATGCGGTTTTGATTCAGTGCGTATCGACGCGGTCGGCAATGTGGTGGGTCGGTATGAAGCGGCTGACGCTGGCGCCAAAGCCCTGCTCACGGGCAGCCACTACGACACCGTGCGCAACGGTGGCAAGTACGACGGGCGCCTGGGCATCTACGTACCCATGGCCTGTGTGCGGGACCTGCACACGGCGCGCCGGCGGCTGCCGTTTGCCATCGAAGTGGTCGGCTTTGCGGAAGAGGAAGGGCAACGCTACAAGGCCACTTTTCTGGGGTCGGGCGCGCTGATTGGCGCGTTCAATCCCGAATGGCTGGAACAACGTGACGCGGACGGCATCAGCATGCGCGAGGCCATGCAGCACGCAGGCCTGCGCCCTGATGACATTCCGGGCATAGAGCGCAATGCGGCCGAGTACCTGGGTTTTGTAGAAGTCCATATCGAACAGGGGCCGGTGCTCAATGAACTTGCGCTGCCGCTGGGTATCGTGACCTCGATCAATGGCAGCGTGCGCTACCTGGTCGAGGTGATCGGTACCGCGTGCCACGCCGGCACGACCCCGATGGACCGGCGCAGCGACGCCGCCGCCGCCGCGGCCGAGGTTGTGCTGGCGGCGGAAACACGGGCCGCACGTGACGGCGACTCCGTGGCGACGGTTGGCCAATTGATCGTACCCAATGGCTCCACCAACGTGGTGCCGGGACGCTGCCAGTTCACACTGGACATGCGCGCGCCTACAGACGCACAACGCGACGCCATGGTGCACGACGTGCTGGCCACGCTGGAATCGGTATGTACGCGGCGCCAGGTGCGCTACACACTGGAGCAGACCATGCGCGCCGCCGCCGCGCCGAGTGCGCCGGCCTGGCAGGCGCGCTGGGAGCGTGCCGTGGACGCATTGGGCGTGCCGCTGCACCGCATGCCCAGCGGCGCCGGCCACGACGCCATGAAGCTGCATGAGGTGATGCCGCAGGCCATGCTGTTCGTGCGCGGGCAGAACTCCGGCATCAGCCACAACCCGCTGGAATCCACCACCAGCGACGACATGCAACTGGCCATATCCGCTTTTTCCAACCTGCTGACCCAACTAGCCGTTGAAGGCTGAATTCCCCATGCAAACCTACAACGCGCTTGACGCCTGGATCGACGAGCACTTTGACGAGCAGGTGCACTTTCTGCAGATGCTGATCCAGGTGCCGACCGACACCCCGCCAGGCAACAATGCACCCCATGCAGAGCGTACGGCCGTGCTGCTGCAAGCCATGGGGCTGGAGCCGGAAAAATATCCGGTGCCGCAAGCCGAGGTGCGCGCCTGCGGGATGGAGTCGGTCACCAACCTGGTGGTGCGCCGCAAGTACGGAACCGGTCGCACGGTGCTTCTCAACGCGCACGGCGATGTGGTCCCCCCTGGCGAAGGCTGGACCAAAGACCCTTACGGTGGCGAAATCGAGAACGGCGCCATCTACGGACGCGCGGCAGCCGTGAGCAAATGCGACTTCGCCACCTATGCGTTTGCGGTACGCGCGCTGGAGGCGGTGGCCCGGCCGGCGCAAGGCAGCGTGGAGCTTCTATTCACCTACGACGAGGAGTTCGGCGGCGAAGTCGGCCCGGCCTGGCTGCTCAGGCACAAGATCATCCATCCTGACCTGATGATTGCTGCAGGCTTCAGCTACCAGGTGATCACGGCCCACAACGGCTGCCTGCAAATGGAGGTGACAGTGCACGGCAAGATGGCGCACGCCGCCATTCCGGATTCGGGCGTGGACGCCATGCAGGCGGCAGTGGCCATCCTCAATGTGCTGTACGAACAGAACACGCTCTACAAGTCCGTGC
>JANNDB010000163.1:0-2152 GCA_031387285.1 Betaproteobacteria bacterium
TACCTGCCGGGTGGCCAGCAGCAGACGCGCAGGCTGGTACGCGCACCCCGCAAGGATTTCGACCAGAAGGTGGAGATATGGCTCGCTCCCGCCCTCTCATGGCTGCCAGCGCGCATCCGGATCACGCAGCCCAACGGGGATTACATCGATCAGCAATGGCGGTCAACCAGCAGCCCCTGAAGCCCGTTGCAGGTCAAGAAGCTCTTGAAAAGGCCGATGACGTTGCCAAGTGTGGGTGAATAGTGCTTCAGGGAGAATGAACCATGCATATGCTGTACGACTCCGACACATTCTGTGTGACCCACATGCTGGCGAATGCGCCAATGGAGGGAGATCAGCGCGCGCCGGCAGCGGCCGATACCCTGGCGAAGGTTGCGCCTATGCTGGCGCGCCACGGCTTCGAGATCATCGACAAACGCGTCGGCAAAGAGGTTTACCTCGACGGATCCTGGGCGGAGATGTTCCAGCAGCAGATTGCCGCCTGGCAATTGCAGACACCTACCCAGGAAGAGGTCGAGGTGACGCTCGAAGGCTACGCCGAACTGGCGCAGAACCCGGTGCTGGTGCACTGACAGGCCAAGGCACCTTCGGCACACCCCGCCCATGCGGCCCTTCGTAGCCGCATCAGGATCGAAGCCGGGAAGCCCGCTACCGTTCGTGGCGGCGCTGCTTGCGCTTGTCTTGCTCGCTTCGTGCGCCACCCTGCCACCGGACATCGGTTCGCGCCTGGACACCCTGTTTGGGGCCGACATCATCCTGATTGGCGAGCAACACGACGCGCCCGAGCACCAGGCACTCCAGCAGGCCGCTGTCACCGAATTGGCACTGCGCGGCAGCCTGGCCGCGCTGGCCATTGAAATGGCCGAGCAGGGCCGCTCCACCGCGGGTCTTCCTCCTTCGGCCTCCGAGTCCCAGGTGCGCGACAGCCTGGCGTGGGCCGAAGCGGGATGGGCCTGGGACCGCTACGGGCCGGTCGTGATGGCTGCCGTACGTGCTGGCGTTCCGGTACTGGGCGCCAACCTGCCCCGCAGCGCCATGCGGTCAGCCATGGGCAACGAGGGCTGGGACCGGCAGCTTGGGCCAGACGCCCTCGCCCGGCAACGCGAAGACATACGCGCCGGCCACTGCAATCTGTTGCCGGCACAGCAGATCGCGCCGATGGCGCGTATCCAGATTGCCCGCGATGCGGCGATGGCGGCCACGCTGTCAGACGCCGCAAGGCCAGGCAAAGTAGTGGTGCTGGTTGCCGGAGGCGCACATGTCCTGCGCGAGACCGGCGTGCCAGTCCATTTGCCGACAAGATTCAAAACACGGGTGGTTCTGGCCGTGGCGGGTGGCGCGGTGGGGCCGCAGCGCAATCTGGTTGACGTGGTGTGGCACACAGCGCCGATACCCTTTACAGACCACTGCGCCGGGTTGCAGCGCAGCCTGACTAAACCCTGAACGCGCTTGACGCGGATCGGTCAAACAGCCGCGTAGACGCAAAAAACGCCGTCCGGTTGTGCCGACGTGCTGTAGTGACGGTCGTGCGTGAAAAACACTTCGCGGATGCGGCCCGCCTGGATCAAGGCCGCCAGCTTGCCCTTGAAACCGAGCGACTCGAACACTTCGAGCTTCACCGTGAACGCAAACGGCGCACCCGGCTTGAGCACGCGAAACAATTCGTCCAGCGCGCGTGCATCCACGTGGCCATGCGTGAAGATGCCGCTTCCGAGGGCGCCGTCGTACGACCCAGTGGGCATGGGCAGCGTGGCGTGCAGGTCGGCTTCGATGAAGTTGCGATAGACACCGCGCCGCGCGGCCACCCGCATCATCTCGGGCGAGTAGTCCAGCCCGTCGATCACGGTGAATCCGTGGGCCGCCAGGTTCTGCCCCGCCAGCCCGGTGCCACAGCCGACATCGAGCACAGCACCGTGCCGATCCGGCATGAAACGCGCCAGCAGGTCGGCCACGGTTGCCGGCGACAGGTAGTTGAGCCCGTCCAGCATGGTCTGGTCATAGGTTTCGGCCCAGTCGCGGTAGAGGGCGCGTGATTGTTCGTCGCTTTCCAGCGCATACGCGCGCTCCAGCAGCCTGGCCGCTTCGGCGCTCACGCCTTGGGGGATTTTCTTTTCGGTGCTGGTCATCGTGCGAACAGTGTAGACCGAGCAAA
>JANNDB010000165.1:0-2207 GCA_031387285.1 Betaproteobacteria bacterium
AAGTCGCTGGGTGCGGTGGCGAAGGGCGGCACCAGCAACCTGCAGGCGGTTTATGAATATGCCGAAGCGGTGACCACCAGGGGTTTGGTCTATATGGACACCCCGGGTTACGACCCGGTCAGCGCCACCGGCCAGGTCGCAGGCGGCGCCAACATCATCTGCTTCACCACCGGTCGCGGCTCAGCCTATGGTTGCGCGCCGTCGCCGTCGCTCAAGCTGGCAACCAATTCAGCCCTGTGGCGGCGCCAGGAAGAAGACATGGACATCAACTGCGGCGAGATCGTTGACGGCACGGTGTCTGTCGCGGACATGGGTCAGCGCATCTTTGACATGGTGCTGGCGACTGCGTCCGGGCAAGCCAGCAAGAGCGAAAGCCATGGTTATGGACAAAATGAATTTGTGCCCTGGCAACTCGGCGCGGTAATGTAGGCAAGGCCCGATGGCAGACAAAACCCTCAAGAGTGACGCGCTGCGCGACACGGTGGCGCGCATCCTCGCTGCGGCAGGCAGCAGCGCTGACGAGGCGCATACCGTCGCGGCCAACCTGGTCATGGCCAATCTGAGTGGCCATGACTCGCACGGCGTGGGCATGGTGCCGCGTTATGTGGAGGCGGTACTCGAAGGCGGCCTGGTACCGAACGCCACCGTCCGGATCACCTCGGATATCGGCTCCATGCTCGCGCTCGATGGCCAGCGCGGTTACGGCCAGGTAACCGGGCTGGCCGCGATGGACATGGCGATCACGCGCGCCAGGGCCCATGGCAGCTGCATCATGACCCTGGGCAACACGCACCACCTGGGCCGTATCGGTCACTTCGCCGAAATCGCCGTGGCGCAGGGGCTGGTGTCCCTGCACTTTGTGAATGTGTTGTCGCGTCCGATTGTTGCGCCCTGGGGCGGTGCCGACGGCCGATTCGGCACCAACCCCTGTTGCATCGGTATTCCGCTGGCCGGCCGCGACCCCTTTGTGCTGGACTTTGCCACCAGCCGGGTCGCGCAGGGCAAGATGCGCGTGGCCCACAACAAGGGCCTGCAGGTGGAGCCCGGTACGCTGATAGACGAGCACGGCCGGCCCACGACCAATCCGGGCGTAGTGGTGGTGCCCCAAAGTGGCGGCCTGCTCGGCGCCTTGCTGACCTTTGGCGAGTACAAGGGATACGGCATGGCGGTGGCCTGCGAGTTGCTGGGCGGCGCGCTGAGTGGTGGCGGCACCTGGCACCGCGATGCCAGTACCGCCACACGCGCCGTCCTCAACAGCATGCTCACCATCGTGATCGATCCGGCGCGGCTGGGCACGCAGCAGAGTTTCGAGCAGGAGGCGCTGGCGTTTGTCGACTGGCTGCGCGCCGGGCCGGTGGCGCCGGGTTTTGAGCAGGTACTGCTGGCCGGTGATCCGGAGCGCGCCGCCCGGACCGACCGCCAGAAGCATGGAATCAGCATCGACGCGCAAACCTGGTCCGACCTGGTCGCCGCGGGGGCCAAGGTCGGTGCAGTCGTCGCGCCATGAAGGACGCCGCACAGGTCCGCTGCAGCCAGGCCGCAAGGTAGCAAGCGCGGCGATGGCACCCCCATGTCCACACCCCATACGATGAACCTCCAAGCCCCTCCCCTGCGCGAGCAGGTGGCCCTGGTTACGGGCGCCAATGCAGGCATGGGTCTGGCCACCACACGCGCCTTGCTGGAAGCCGGCTACCGGGTTGCCGCTACCGACCTGCGCACCGAGGCGGTCGCCGCAGATCTCGCCGCCCACGGCGAACGGCTCGCCTGTTTCACCATGGACGTCAGCGACCAGGGCGCGGTCCATGCAGCGTGTGACCAGATCGAGGCGCGTTTTGGCCGCATCGACGTGTGTGTGAACAATGCCGGTTTTCTGCAATACGCCAATTGCGAAGAAACCAGCGCCGCGCTCTGGCACAAGACACTGCGCACCAACCTCGACGGCGTGTTCTTCGTGTCGCAACGCGTCGCCCCCGGCATGAAGGCACGCGGCTTCGGGCGCATCGTCAATGTCTCCTCGTTCGGCGCCAAGACCGGCGGCCTGTCGCCCCTGCCAGCCTATGCCGCCAGCAAAGGCGGCGTGATTTCACTCACCTTCAGTTTCGCGCGCGAGTACGCACCCTTTGGCGTCACCTGCAACGCGCTCGCCCCCACCTTCGTGAAAACCCAGATGCTGACCGAACAGGTCAGCGCCGAGCGCCAGGCCGAGC
>JANNDB010000173.1:0-6063 GCA_031387285.1 Betaproteobacteria bacterium
CGATCTCGATGTCGCTCGAATTGACCAGGGCAATCAATGTGGGCCAGCTGCGCCCGGCGCGCGTCAAGGTAGTTGTCGCTTCATTTATGCAGCCATCGGCTGTATAACTTTCCCCACCTGGGACCCCATTGGTGCAGTCACGCTCAACCCTGAGCGCGACTGCGTCATCAAGGCCCATTTGGGGAAAGTTATACAGCCGATGGCTGCATAAATGAGGCGACAACTACCTTGACGCGCGCCGACCGTCAAGTTTGCCGGATGGGTCTATGTGTTGCACTGCTTCCAAAAGAAGTCCAAGAGCGGAATTTCGACACCCAAGCCCGATATGGAGCTGATCATTTCTCGCCTGAAAGCCGCCAAGCAGGATTTTGAAATTTGGCAGGCACAGCATGGAGTACGCAAATGAATGAACCGCAAGAGATCACGATCGAGGAAGGCAGCACCAATGTCTATGCAGACTTGGGATACGCGGACGCAGCCGAAATGCAGCGCAAATCCAGGCTCGCAAGCGAAATATCGCGCTCGATCAAGGCACGTCGTCTGACACAGGCGGATGCCGCAATCGTGCTTGGCATCGACCAGTCCAAGGTCTCCCGCATCACACGGGGTCATTTTCGCGGCGTCAGCGAGGCCAAGTTGCTTGAATTAGTGGCCAGGTTGGGGCACGACGTGAAGATCGTGGTTGGCCCCGTGCGCCGCCGCGCAGGCAAGATCGAGTTGCAGTTTGCTTGACAGGGCCAAGGCACCTGTCCGCAGTTGCAGCGGCCGTAGGGTTCCCGATCAGAGGGAGGAATGGCTACGTTGGCCGGTGGCCCGACACCTGACGGTCCCAGTCGCCACTTTTACCGTCACGCCAAATCGCAGGCTACAGAGACTGCAAGTCAATGTTTTTCCAGCGATTTTTAACGATTTTTTTACCGTCAGGTCGAAAATTCGTGTGACGGTAAATTTTCAGCAGCGACATTGCCGCAAATTTTTACCGTCAGATTTACCGTCAATCTGGAGTCGATGCTTTTTGCTGTCCGAAGCTACGACAGAGGCAAATTCCTTTGCAGGGCATCAACTTGAACTGCACTTTTCATGCTATTGATGATGTATCTCGGATAGTTGATAGAGATCAGTAACTTATTGATTTAAAACACGATTTCAAGTATGCAGAAAGACACCTCACTCCCACTCGATCGTAGCCGGCGGCTTGCTGCTGATGTCGTAGGTCACCCGGTTGATGCCGCGCACCTCGTTGATGATGCGGCTCGATGCCTTCTTCAGCAGCGCGTAGGGCAACTCGGCCCAGTCGGCGGTCATGAAGTCGCTGGTGGTCACGGCACGCAGCGCCACCACGTAGTCGTAGGTGCGGCCGTCGCCCATCACGCCAACACTCTTGACCGGCAGGAACACGGCAAAAGCCTGGCTCGTGAGCTCGTACCAGTTCTTGCCCGATTCCGGGTCCATGAACGCGCGCAGTTCCTCGATGAAGATGGCGTCGGCGCGGCGCAGTAGATCGGCATATTCCTTTTTCACCTCGCCCAGGATACGCACCCCGAGCCCCGGCCCGGGGAACGGATGCCGGTACACCATGGCGTGCGGCAGCCCGAGCGCCACGCCGAGCTCACGCACCTCGTCCTTGAACAGTTCGCGCAAGGGCTCGAGCAGATTGAGGCCAAGTTGCTCGGGCAGCCCGCCGACGTTGTGGTGGCTCTTGATGGTGACCGACTTCTTGGCGCCGGCGCTGCCCGACTCGATCACGTCGGGATAGATCGTGCCCTGCGCCAGCCAGGCCACATGGCGCGACTGGTCGGCCTTGAGCTTGGCGGCTTCGGCCTTGAACACCTCGACGAATTCGCGCCCGATGATCTTGCGCTTGGCTTCCGGATCGCTCACACCGGCCAGGTGGCCCAGGAACTGGTCGGCTGCGTCCACGCGCACCACCTTGGCATGCAGCTTGCCCACGAACATGCCCATCACCATGTCGCCCTCGTTCAGGCGCAGCAGGCCGTGATCGACGAATACACAGGTGAGCTGGTCGCCGATGGCACGGTGGATCAGCGCTGCCGCCACGGAGGAATCGACACCACCGGACAGGCCGAGGATGACCTCTTCCTTACCCACCTGGGAGCGAATGTGCTCCACCGCCTCGGTAATGTAGTCGCCCATGATCCAGTCGGCGCGGGCGCCACAAATCTCCAGGGCGAAGCGCTCCAGCATCGCCGCGCCGCGTGAGGTGTGCGTCACCTCAGGGTGGAACTGGACAGCGTAAAAGCGCCGCTCCTCGTCGGCCATGCCGGCGATCGGGCAACTGTCGGTGCTGGCCATCAGCTTGAAGCCGGACGGCATCTCGGTGACCTTGTCGCCGTGGCTCATCCAGACCTGCAACATGCCGTGGCCCATCGGCGTGGCGTAGTCCTGGATGCCGTTGAGCAATGCCGTATGCCCGTGCGCGCGCACATCGGCGTGGCCGAACTCGCGTTTGGCGCTGGGCGCAACCTGGCCGCCCAGCTGTACCGCCATGGTGAACATGCCATAACAGATACCGAGTACCGGAATGCCAAGCTCGAACACCAACTGGGGCGCGCGCAGATCATGGGCTTCGTAGGTGCTGGCGTGGCTGCCCGAGAGCACCACACCCTTGAGCCGTCCGTCACGGGCGTAGGCGCGCAACCAGTCGGCGCTGACGTCGCACGCCACCACTTCGCAAAAGACGTGGGCTTCGCGGAGGCGCCGCGCGATCAGCTGCGTGACCTGCGAGCCGAAATCGAGAATGAGGATCTTGTCGTGTTGCATGGGTTCAGATCACCTCAGTCGGCCCTGTAGTTGGGCGCTTCCTTGGTGATCTGCACATCGTGCACATGGCTCTCGCGTATGCCGGCCGAAGTGATTTCGACAAACTCCGCCTTGGTCTGCATGTCATCGATGGTTTCGCAACCGCAGTACCCCATACTCGCGCGCACACCGCCCGACATCTGGTAGATGATCGACACCATGGAGCCCTTATACGGCACCCGTCCTTCAATACCCTCGGGCACCAGCTTGTCCGCGTTCGGGTTGCCAGTGGTCGATTCCTGGAAATAGCGGTCAGCACTGCCCTGTTGCATGGCGCCAATCGAACCCATGCCGCGATAACTCTTGTAACTGCGGCCCTGGTACAGGATGACTTCGCCCGGCGCCTCTTCGGTGCCGGCAAACATGCCACCCATCATCACGCTGCTGGCGCCTGCGGCGAGCGCCTTGGCGATGTCGCCACTGTAGCGAATGCCGCCATCGGCAATCAGCGGCACGCCGGTACCGAGCAGCGCGGTGGCCACGCTGTCGATCGCCATGATCTGCGGCACACCCACACCGGCAACAATACGCGTGGTGCAGATCGAGCCCGGGCCGATCCCCACCTTGACCGCGTCCGCACCGGCCTCCACCAGCGCCCGTGCCGCCGCGCCGGTGGCGATGTTGCCGCCAATCACGTCTATCTGCGGATAGTTCTTCTTGACCCAGCGCACACGTTCGATGACGCCATGGCTGTGCCCATGTGCCGTGTCGACCACGATGGCATCCACGCCGGCACGCACCAGCGCCTCGACCCGCTCTTCGGTGCCATCACCCACACCCACCGCCGCGCCAACACGCAGCTTGCCGAAAGCGTCGCGCGCGGCGTTCGGGAAACTGGTCTGCTTCGTGATGTCCTTCACCGTGATGAGGCCCTTGAGCTCGAACGCGTCGTTCACCACCAGCAGGCGCTCCAGTTTGTGCTTGTTGAGCAGGGCCTTGGCTTCCAGCAGCGTCGTGCCGTCAGGCACGGTGACGAGGCGCTCGCGCGGCGTCATGATGTCGCGTACGGGGATGTCGTAACGCGTCTCGAAGCGCAGGTCGCGCCCGGTCACGATGCCCACCACCTTGCCGCCGTCACAGACCGGGAAGCCGGAAACGCCAAGTTGCTCGGACAGGTCGATCACCTGGCGCACCGTGTGGGTGGGGGTGATGACGACCGGGTCGCGCAGCACGCCGGATTCGTACCGTTTGACACGTGCCACCTGCGCCGCCTGCTCTTTCGCCGAGAAATTCTTGTGCACGATGCCGATGCCGCCTTCCTGGGCGATGGCAATCGCCAGGCGTGCCTCGGTAACGGTGTCCATCGCCGCCGACACCAGAGGCAGGTTCAGCGAGATGTTGCGGGAGAAACGGGTTGCGAGGGAAGTGTCCTTGGGAAGGACCTGGGAGTACGCTGGCACCAACAACACGTCGTCGAAGGTCAGCGCTTTGCCGAGCAGGCGCATGTCAAAGCTCCAAATGAGGAATTGTACCCGCGCGCCCACGCCGCCTTCGGGTTTACACTGCGGCGATGAACCGGATATCGACCTTGCTGGCCATCGTCTTGTGCCTTGTATGGGGGCACGCGCAGGCCCAATGGCAATGGATAGACAAAGACGGCCGCCGCGTCTTCAGCGACCGCGCGCCGCCCCCCGACATCCCCAACAAAAGCATCCTCAAGCAGCCCGGAGCCGGCCCAGTCCGTGGTGCCACGCCCGTCGCGGCCGCAGCCGACTCACCAGCCCGTCCGGCATCCGCAGCGGCAGACGCCTCGGGGGAGCAGCTGGTACCGAAACTCAGCGCGGTCGACAAGGACCTGGCCGAGCGCAAAAAGCAGACTGAGGCTGCAGAGGCCGCCAAGAACAAGGCCGAGGTGGAACGGCTGGCGAAAACGAAGGCCGAGAACTGCGACAAGGCGCGTGCCAACAAGGCACTGATGGAATCCGGCGTACGGGTGTCCATGACCAACGCCAAGGGGGAACGTGAAGTCATCGAAGACGCGCAGCGCAGTGCCGAGATCAAGCGCGCACAGACCGTCATCGACCTGCAGTGCTATTGAGCGCCCCCAGCCCTGGCTTCGCCAGGCCCCCCGAGGGGGTGCAAGAAAACTTGGGGCGGCCCGGCGTTTTCTTGTGAGGCGGCGGCCGCCGCCCGCGAAGTGCTCAATAGCCTGGCTTGGCTCCAGGGCGACGCCGCGCAAACAGGCCGGCCGTCCGCGCGCCTTGCTTCACGAAGCGCGCGCGCCGCGCGACCTTGGGATCCACCTTCAGCGGCCGGTAGATTTCAACGCGGTCGCCGTCCCGCAATACATGCTCCAAGGGCGCCGCGCGGCCCCACACACCGCATAGCAAGGGTGCCGCTTCGATCTCTTTGTTCTGCGCGCGCAGGCCGCTGGCACTGATGGCCTGTTCCAGGGTGCTCCCCGGCACCACCTGCAGCACTACTTCCTGTACACATCGCGCCCGGGGGCTGTAAACCACCGTGATCCGCAACAGGCCACACCCGTCCAACGCGTCGCTCACCCGTAGACCCGTTCGGCGCGCTGCACGAAGGCGTCCACCATGCTGCCGGCAATGTGGTCGAACACGGGTCCGACCAACTTGCCCAGCGCGATGTTGTCAAAGCCGTAGGTCAGTACCAGTCCCACGCGGCAGGCGCGTTCTCCGCCGTCGGCGAGTTGCGAAAAGCTCCAACTGCCCTCGAGCCGGGAGAACGGCCCGTTGACCAGCTGCATGGCGATCGCGTGCGGGGGATTGTGCAGGTTTCGGGTGGTGAACGTCTGGCGAACGCCGCCTAAAGCGATGCCGATCTCAGCCGTCATGCCCGCCGCGTCTTCGGCGACGACGTTGGCGTGATCGCACCACGGCAGAAATTGCGGGTAGGCGGCGACGTCGGTCACCAGCGCGTACATTTCCTCGGGGCTGTACCAGATCAGCACAGACTTCTTGACAGTTTTCATAGAATGCAGGGCTGCGCGGGATTGTAGACAAGCCTTGTACGCACCGCCTCCAACCCCATCTGCGCACCATGGCCAAGAAACCCGATTCCCCCGCACAAAAACCGACCCGGATCGCGGACAACAAGAAGGCGGCCTACAACTACTTTTTTGAGGAGCGTTTCGAGGCCGGCCTGGTGCTCGAAGGCTGGGAGGTGAAGTCGCTGCGCGAAGGCAAGGTGCAACTCACAGACGGCTATGTGGTGATCCGCAATGGTGAGATGTTTGTGATCGGTTGCCAGATCAACCCCTTGGGCACGGCCTCCACC
>JANNDB010000184.1:0-1798 GCA_031387285.1 Betaproteobacteria bacterium
ATGCGGGCCCAGCCTGGCCTGTCGCGCGCGCGGCTGGCGCAGGAAAGCGGCCTCACCAAGTCGACCGTGAGCGCGCTGGTGCGTGAACTGCTGGACGAGCACTGGCTGGCCGAGGCCGCAGCGCCGGTGGCCGGCGAGGGCATGGGCCGGCCTTCCACCCCGCTCCAACTCGACGGCAGCACGCGCGTGCTGCTGGGGCTGGAGATGGGTGTGCGGCACATGCGCCTGGTGGCGGTGGCGCTGACCGGCGCCATGTTGTGGCGCATGCAGCAGGACGTGCGCGACACCGCCGCGCCCTTGGTGTGCGCCCAGGCGGTGCAGATGGTGCGCGCTGCAGGTGAGGCGGCGCAGCGGGACGGGCTGTTGCTCTCGGGCATCGGCGTGTGCCTGCCGGGTGCTATCGACACCCAGTCTGGTCTGGTGCGTTTTGCACCCAACCTGGGCTGGCGCGATGAGGATTTTCTGAGCCGTTTCACGCGCGGACTGGCCCGTGCCGGCCTGGCGGGTGTAACCGTGCACCTGCACAACGACGCCGACGCGGCGGCGCTGGGCGAGTATGAGTTCGGCTCGGACGGCGGCGCCGACCCCTTGATTTTCGTGAGCTGTGATGTCGGCGTAGGCGGCGGCATCGTGCTGCACGACCGCCTGTTCACCGGCTCGCGCGGCCTTGCCGGCGAGGTCGGACACACCGTGCTCGACGCCCAGGGCGTGCTGTGCTCCTGCGGGCGGCGCGGCTGCGCCGAAACCCTGATTGGCGCCAACGCGCTCGCCACTGCGCAGGGCCTGGAGCGCGGCGCGCGCGCGCTGGGCCTGCTCATACAAAACCTGGACGCGCTGTTCAACCCGCACACGGTGGTGGTCGGCGGCTCCTCGTGCAGTGCCTACCCTGCGCTGCTGGACCGCGCCCGCACGGTGGTGCAGGCCTACGCGCAGGCCGCCGGGGTGCCGGCACCGATCGTGCGCCATGCCCGCTACGGCCTGGACGCCGCTGCCGTAGGCGCAGCGGCCGTCGCCTGGCACGAATACCTGCGCCCCACCCATCTGCAGGCACAGTTGGCGGCGGTTAGCGACAAATCGTCCACAGGCGAAACGCCCCCGGCCGCGTCCCTGCATACAACACAACTGAGCGCCGCACCAGCAGCGATCGAGGAAAGTTCATGAGTCCAGTGCGTTGGGGCATCCTCAGCACCGCCAGGATCGGCCGCGAAAAGGTCATCCCGGCCATGCAAGCCGCGTCGTGGTGCGACATCCAGGCAATTGCTTCGCGTTCCCTCCCGCATGCGCGCGCCACCGCCGACGCGCTGGGCATACCGCGTGCCTACGGCAGCTACGAGGAACTGCTCGCCGACCCGCTGATCGAGGCGATCTACAACCCGCTGCCGAACGAGCAGCATGTCGAATGGACACTGCGCGCAGCGCATGCCGGCAAACACGTGTTGTGTGAAAAGCCGGTGGCGCTCACGGCAGCGCAGGCGCAGCAGTTGCGCGCGGTTGCCGACAAGGTACACATCATGGAAGCCTTCATGGTGCGTTTTCATCCGCAGTGGGAGCGGGTGCGCGCGCTGCTGCGCAGCGGCGTGCTGGGCGAAGTGCGCAACCTGCAGACCTGGTTCTCGTATTTCAACCGCGACCCGGCGAACATCCGCAACCACCCGGAGAACGGCGGCGGCGCGCTCTACGACATCGGCTGTTATGCGATCGCCACGGCGCGCTATATATATGAGGCAGAGCCCCTGCGCGTGGTGGCGCTGGTGGACCGCGACCCCGGCTTTGGCACCGACCGGGGATTGAGCGCGCT
>JANNDB010000215.1:0-6077 GCA_031387285.1 Betaproteobacteria bacterium
CGGCCGCGCTGGCGCCGAGCGAGCCGCATTGGGTGCCGACACCGGGCATGAACGCGCTGGTGCGCACCTGGGCGCAACCGCTCACCGCCGCCAGAGCGAGCCACTTCGGCACGCGCGCCACGCGACTGCAGTCCAGTGAAGGGCCTGCAGGGCGGTGGACGGTACACGCCACCACCGAAACCGCGCCGGACGGCCACCAGCACCTGGCGTTCAGCGGCTTTGACCAGGTGGTGTTGGCCCTGCCTTCAACCCAGGCACGCGAGCTGCTGCAAAACTCCGACGTCGCCGCACGCATGGCCGGGCGCGTGGAAGCCGTCCAGGTGGCACCGTGCTGGACCCTGATGCTGGCCTACCCGCATGCCATGCAGCCTGGCTTCAGCACGCTCGGGCCGCAGTGGAACGCGGCGCGCAGCACCCACCACCGGATCGCCTGGCTGGCGCGCGAATCGTCCAAGCCGGGCCGCGACCCGATCGAACGCTGGACCGTGCAAGCCAGCGCGCAGTGGTCCGCCGAGCACTTTGGTGATGAGCCCCTGCGTGTGCTGAGCAAGCTGCAGAAGGCTTTTTCCGAAGTCACGGGCATTCGCGCGGAGCCGGCCCACGCCCAGGTCCATCGCTGGGCCTACGCCCAGACCCGCGTGCCGCTCGGCCAAAGCCACCTGTGGGACGCGCGCAGCGGTATCGGCGTTTGCGGCGACTGGTGCATAGGACATCGCGTTGAAGACGCCTTTGTGTCCGGGCTGGAGTTGGCGTTGGCGATGGGCTGAGTCATGCCGGCAGGGCCGCGTCCATACATCGGGCGTTTTGCGCCCTCGCCCACCGGCCCCCTGCATGCCGGCTCGGTCGTCGCCGCGCTGGCCAGCTGGCTCGATGCCCGCAGCCATGGCGGCCATGCACGTTGGCTGGTGCGCATCGAAGATCTCGATCGGCCGCGTTGCGTCGCGGGCGCCGCCGAACACCAGTTGCGGCAACTGCAGGCGCTCGGACTGGTCGCCGACGCAGCGCCGCTCTACCAGTCGCAGCGCCTGGCGCTGTACCAGGCCGCGCTGGAGCGGCTGCGCACGGCAGGCCTGGCCTACCCCTGCGCCTGCTCGCGCGCCGACATCGAAGCGGCGATTGCGCGCGCAGGCGTGAACCGCGTACGCCACGGCGAACGGGTGTACCCGGGCACCTGCCGCAACGGCATGCAGGGTCGCGGCAGGCCGGCCTGGCGACTGCGTGTTGATGCCGTGGCTGCGCCCGGCACTATCACCCGCTGGCCGGACCGGCGTCTGGGCGGGCAGCAACAGGATGTGGCGCTGGAGGTGGGTGACTTCGTCTTGCTGCGCGCCGACGCTATCTTCAGCTACCAGCTCGCGGTGGTGGTCGACGATGGCGCTCAGGGCGTGAGCCATGTGGTGCGCGGCGCCGACCTGGCTGACAACACGGCGCGCCAGCTGCTCTTGCAAACGGCGCTGGACCTGCCACCGCCACAGTACCTGCACACGCCTCTGGTGCGTGACACACGGGGCGAAAAACTCTCCAAGCAAAACGGTGCTGTCGCCATCAACGAGCAGGCGCCGCTGGCCGCACTGAACGCGGCGGCAGCCGTGTTGGATCTGCCGCCGCAGCATGGCTCGCTCGCCGACGCGCTCGCGGCATGGGTCCGCGCCTGGGCCGGTCTCTACAATCCAGGCCTGTGATCAAGCATACGGCGAAGGCGGCCAGCGGCCCTGACATGACTGCGCCTGCGCCCGCTGCGGATGCGCGGCGCGCGATTCGCAGTTTCGTGCGCCGGGCTGGCCGCACCACCGCCGGGCAAACCCGCGCGCTCGGCGAACTTGGTCCGCAGTTTGTGCTGCCGTACCATGCCTGCGACAGCGCCCTGGCTGCGGTGTTCCCGCAACTGGGCGCAGGCGGCGTGGGGTCGCCACGGCCTCTGGTACTGGAAATCGGCTTCGGGATGGGCGAGGCCAGTGCGCAGATCGCCGCCGCCCTGCCGGGTACCGACTTCCTATGCTGCGAGGTACACGAACCCGGGGTTGGCGCGCTGCTCAAACGCATTGGCGACTTGGGGCTGACCAACATCCGTATCCTGGCGCACGACGCGGTCGAGGTTGTCGACCACATGCTGCCGGTCTGGAACGCCGCGGCCCCGGCGCGCGGGCTGGACGGCATCCATGTCTTTTTTCCCGACCCGTGGCACAAGAAGCGCCATAACAAACGCCGTCTGTTGCAAGCCGGGCTGGTGGCGCGGCTCGCCGCCCGGCTCAAGCCGGGTGGTTACCTGCACTGCGCCACCGACTGGCAGCCCTATGCCGAGCAGATGCTGGAAGTGCTGTCAGCGCAACCGTTGCTGCGCAACCCATCTGCACACTCCCATCCAGAACTGGGCGGCTTCGCGCCGCGCCCCGACTACCGCCCGCTGACGAAGTTCGAACAGCGCGGCCTGCGCCTGGGGCACGGCGTCTGGGATCTGGTACTGCAGCGGGGATGATCGGCAGCGCCGCCCCACGCCTGCCGCTGCCCACGCGCGACGGCGTGGGTCCGAGCTGTGTTGCCCTCTCCCCGGGCCCATGGGCCACCATCATCGACTTTCTGGTGCAGCGCTTTCCGGCCCAGCCGCGCGCACTCTGGCTGCAGCGCATGGCCGACGGCGAGGTAGTGGACGAGCACGGCGCGCCTGTCACCCCGTCGCGGCCCTATGCGGCGCCGCTGCGCCTGTATTACTACCGCCAGGTGCCGCACGAGGCACCGATACCGTTTCAGGCCGAGATCCTGCATCAGGATGCCCACCTGCTGGTACTCGACAAACCGCATTTCCTCCCCGTCACCCCCTCGGGAAATTACCTGCAGGAGACCGCCCTGGTGCGCCTCAAACGTTCGCTGGACCGGCCCGACATCGTCCCGATCCATCGCATCGACCGGGATACGGCCGGGCTGGTGCTGTTTTCACTACAGCCCTCCACACGCGGGCACTACCAGCGCCTGTTTCGCGAACGCCGGGTCGAAAAGGTCTACGAGGCCATTGCCCCCTGGCGCCCCGACCTGGTGTTGCCGCTCGAGCGCAGCAGCCGGATTGGCCCATCCACACACTTCATGCAGGAGTGCGAACAGGACGGTGCGCCGAACGCCCGCACCCGGGTGGAACTGCTGCAACGACAGGGCGCGCTGGGCCTTTACTGCTTGCGCCCGGTGAGCGGGCACCGGCACCAGTTGCGTGTGCATATGGCGGCGCTCGGCATACCCATCGTCAACGACGGCATCTATCCCGCGCTGACGCCGGCAAACGCCCTGGACTATGACCGGCCGTTGCAGCTACTGGCGCGCACGCTGGTGTTTACCGATCCAGTCACAGGACTGGGGCGCCATTTCTCGAGCCGCCGCAGCCTGGCGCTTGCGGCACGATTCGAGCTCAATGGCCGTGCGCCAGCCGGCTGATCAGGGTCACCAGAGCGATGCCGGACAGCAGCCAGGCGATCTGGGCCATGGTCTGGCGCGTCGTCAGCCGGGTCTGCAACTGCGGAATCAGGTCGGCGAGCGCCACGTAGACAAAGCTGCTGCTGGCGGCCACCAGGAAAAACGGAAGGTACTCCTGCAGCCGGTCCAGCAGCCAGTAACCGGCCAAGCCACCAATCGCAGTGACCGCCCCCGCCATCGACACCTTGAGCAGCGCGGCGCGCCGGTTGCTCGAACCCGAACGCAAAACGGCCAGGTCACCCATGTGGTGCGGCACCTCATGGACCAGCACCGCCAGCGAGGCGATCACTCCCAGGCGCAGATCGGCCACAAAGGCCGCGGCGATCAGGATGCCATCGCCAAAACAGTGCACGCTGTCACCCGCAAGAACGGACCAGCCGCCGGCGGACTGGGCACCTTGCGCTGCGGAATGCCCGTGTGAATGGTCGTGCAAATGGAGAGGGTGAAGCCGGCCTGGGCCCGGCGCGTCGAGATGCACCGCAGTGGCTTCGTGCGGGCCATGGGCATGGTGGTGTTCATGCCCGTGGTGCCACAACTCGGCCTTGTCCAGCAGAAAAAAGAAGATCAGGCCGAGCAACAGCGCGACGAACAGGTCACGCGCACCGGCCTGGCTCTCGAAAGCTTCAGGCAACAGGTGCATGAAAGCGGTGGCCAGCAAGGCGCCGGCCGCCAGGCTCAGCATGTGCTGGGTATACCGTGCCAACAGCCCGAAGCTCAGCAACGCCGCAATCCACACACTGCCAATGCCCGCCAGCAGCGTACCCAACACAATCGCAAGAACCGTCATGACCCGATATCCATCATCGCAAACCGGCGAAAACTGCCGCTGCCTTCAAGTCCCATCTTATCAATCGTGTCAAGGGGACTGCGCAGCGCTGACGGCAGCATTCGTGCGCACGCAGGGTATTCCCGGGTCCAGTCGCGGCATTTGCCGCCGAAATTGATGACTATTGCCAGTCTCAATCTGGCCGCACAACTGCACAATGGATGAGCCGGGCCCGACAACCGGGCTCGAAATTGCCCATGAAGGCACCCAGACTCGCCGCAACAAGTCCCATCCCGGCAGCCCTGCTGGCCATCGCCGCCTTGCTGTGCGAGGCCGTGGCATGGTCGTGGGTGGGCGAGACCCGCGCTGGCGGGACCGCGCTCTGGTTGGGCGCCGCCGGTGCAGGCCTGGGCATGCTGTCGGCTGTCTGGATGCTGTCCATCATCCATCTGCACCAGCAGCAATTGCGGCGCCATGACCAGGAGGCGGCACGCGTGCGCGAGCATGAGCGCGCCATGGAGCAGGCTCAGCAATACGCAAACCGCACCCGGGAATTGCTGGTGGCGGCGCTGGACGCGCTGCCGATCGGCATCGCCATCTACGACAGGCAGGACCGCCAGGTGATCCGCAACCGCTGCCTGGGTGAGATGTTTCCTGCCCTGTTTCACGACGGCGGCACCGGCGAAACCTACGAGTCGCTGCTGCGCCGGATGGTCGACATGGGTCTGGTGGCGGCAGAAAGCACCGACAAGGAGGCCTGGATCACGCAGCGCATGGCACAACGCAGCCAGAAGCGCGCCGAGCAACCGCTGCTGCAGCAGCACGCGGGCGACCGCTGGATACATATCTACGAGGTCCAGACCGCACAGGGATACTCGGTGGTGGCGAGCGTGGAGGTGACCGACCTGATCCGCAAGGAAAAGCTGCTGGCGCTGGCCAACGAACAGTTGTCGCGCACGTCCGCAACCGATGGCCTGACCGGCATCGCCAACCGGCGCAAGTTTGATGACACGCTGCACTCCGAATGGCAACGGGCGGCGCGCAGCGGCGGTTCGCTGAGCCTCTTGATCGTTGATATCGACCACTTCAAACGCTACAACGACCACTACGGCCATGTGGCGGGAGATGACTGCCTGCGCCAGGTGGCGCTGGTGCTCTCGACCTGCGTGCGCCGGGCCGGTGAGATGCTGGCCCGGTACGGCGGCGAAGAATTCGTCATGTTGCTGCCGGGGTCCAGCCTGGCCCATGCGCAGGATGTGGCCCAGCGTTGCCTGGAGCGCATTGCCCAGCGCGCGATTCCGCACGCGGCCTCGGCGGTCGGGCCAGTGGTCACCTTCAGTATTGGTGTGGCGAACGTGCAACCGTCATTCGACGAAGAGCCGGAGGCCCTGGTGAACGCCGCCGACACCGCGATGTACCGCGCGAAGATGGCGGGACGCGCGCGGCTCGAGGTGGCGGGTCAGGCCGACTGGAGAATCGACAAGGATGCGCCGCGCTCACACTGGGCCGGCCTGGAATAGCAGCGGAAATCGCCTCAGTGCGCCTTGTCCCAGTTCGGCCCGAAACCGATTTCGGCGACCAGCGGCACCCGCAATTGCGCGACCGACGCCATCAGGCGTGGAATCTCGGCGCGAAGCCAGTCAATCTCCCCTGCCGGCACTTCGAACACCAGTTCATCGTGGACCTGCATGATCATGCGGGTAGCGCGTTGCTCCTGGTCGAGCACGTTTTGCACTTTCACCATGGACAGCTTGATGAGGTCAGCCGCTGTGCCCTGCATGGGCGCGTTGATGGCCTGGCGTTCGGCACCACTGCGCCGTGGTCCGTTCGGCGAGCGGATCTCGGGCAGGTA
>JANNDB010000218.1:0-4051 GCA_031387285.1 Betaproteobacteria bacterium
GGATCTCCTGTCGAAGGCTGTGGCGCAACGCCAGGCACGTTGAGCCCGCCCGGAGCCTGGGCGGCAGAAATCCGGGCTCCTCAGGCTCTAGCCCGGGGCAGCCGCTTCACTTACTGGCCGGAGCCGCCCGCAGTGCCTCGAGCAACTTGCCGTGCACGCCGCCAAACCCGCCGTTGCTCATGCACAGGATGTGGTCGCCGGGTCTGGCCACGGCCAGAACGTCGCGCACCAGGTCTTCTATTGTCTCGGCGACACGAGTTTTGTGGGCCATCGGGGCCAGCGCCTCGGCCGCGTTCCATCCCAGGCCGCCGGCATGGCAAAAAACCAGATCGGCATGTGCCAGACTGTCGGGCAACTGGGCTTTCATGGCGCCGAGCTTCATGGTGTTGGTGCGCGGTTCGAACAGGGCCAGGATTCTCTGCGCCGGCCCCACCACGCGCCGTAGTCCCTCCACCGTGGTGCGAATGGCGGTCGGGTGGTGCGCAAAATCATCGTAGACCGTGACCTCGCCAACCACACCATCACTGCCGGCCAGCGCCACGCGACCGCGAACCTCCATGCGCCGGCGCACGCCGGAGAAAGTGGCTAGGGCCTGTGCCGCGTCGGATGGCGTTACGCCCACATGCTCCGCCGCAGCGATGGCTGCAAGCGCGTTGAGCTGGTTGTGAAAGCCGCTCAGGGACCAATGCACCTGCGCCACCGGCTTTCCCTGCTGTAGCACCCGAAACGCCTGCGGCTCGCCCAGGGCCGTGAAATCGCTGTTCGCCGCGCCGAAGCTGCGCACTTCGCTCCAGCAACCCTCGTGCAGTACGCGTGCCAGGCTCTCCTCGAGCCCGTTCACGATAATCCGTCCTCCACCGCGCGCGCCGGCACCGGGCACGGTTCGCAGCAAATGGTTGAACTGGCGCTCAATGGCGGCCAGATCGTCAAAGATGTCCGCGTGATCGAACTCAAGGTTGTTCAGGATGACCGTGCGCGGCCGGTAATGTACGAATTTGCTGCGTTTGTCGAAGAACGCCGTGTCGTACTCGTCGGCCTCGATCACAAACAGGTCGCGCCCAGCCGGCCCCGCCACGCCCCCGCCCAGCCGGGCGGAGGTATCAAAGTCCATAGGCACGCCACCCACCAGGAAACCCGGGGCGCGTCCGGCCCTTTCCAGAATCCACGTGAGCATGGCGGTTGTGGTGGTTTTTCCATGTGTACCGGCAACCGCCAGCACATGGCGACCCTGCAACACGTGCTCCGACAACCATTGCGGACCGCTCGTGTAGGGCGCGCCCGCGTCCAGGATGGCTTCCATCAGGGGGTAACGCGGGCTGCCGTCGGCCGTCCTGGCGCGGCTGACGACATTTCCGACCACAAAAAGATCCGGGCGCAGCGCGAGTTGATCGGCGCCGTACCCCTGCACGATGTCTATGCCGAGGGCGCGCAACTGCTCGCTCATGGGCGGGTAAACAGCCATGTCACACCCCGTGACCGTGTGACCCTGGGCCCGCGCCAGCGCTGCCAAGCCCCCCATGAAAGTGCCACAGATACCCAGGATATGGAGGTGCATCAGGAAATTCTAGGGGATGCCCCGGGACGCCATGCAAAATACCCTGTCATGCACGACAGCCGCACCCGCGCAGAAATCACCGCTACCGCCGCCCGGCTGGTGGCGGAGGACGGCCTGGCCTATAGCCCTGCCAAACGACGGGCCGCCCGCATGCTCGGCCACGGCCAGCGGGTGGCGCTGCCCGACAACGACGAACTCGACGAAGCCTTGCGTATCTATATAGAGGAGTTCCTGTCGGACACCCAGCCAGCAGAGTTGTTGGCGTTGCGCGCGCTGGCGCTGCAGTGGATGCGACGGATGGAAAGCTTCCGGCCGTACCTTAGCGCGGCAGTCTGGCAGGGAACCGCCACGCGCCATTGCGATATTCAGATCGATCTGTTCTGTGACGACCCCAAGTCGGCCGAAATAGCCTTGATCGACCACCATGCAGAGTATGAGCAACGCAGTTCGACCGGCAGGGATGGGCAGATGGTCGACACCTTGAGCGTGCACGCCTACTGTGCCGGCCTGGAGGAAATGGTTGGTGTGCACCTGAAAATCCACGACCTCGACGACCTGCGTGGGGCTTTGCGCCCTGACGGCCGCGGCCGCATTGCGCGCGGCGATATTTCCAGCGTGCAGCGCCTCCTGGAAGGCGGCACACCATGAAATCGCAAGCCGAAGGAGTCGGCATCGATGGCGGGCGCCGACACTTGCTCTACGCAACGGTTGGCGCGGTCGCAGCCTCCGTCGGCGTGGCCGCGTCGTGGTGGACGCGCCAGCCAGACGCAGAAGGCACGACGGCGCCAACGGCAATCTGGGACATGCGATTCGACACGCCGGCCGGCCCTGCGCTGGTCATGCGCGGGTTCGCCGGGAAGCCTCTGCTGCTGAACTTCTGGGCCACATGGTGCCCTCCTTGCATCGAAGAACTTCCTCTTTTGGACGCCTTTTTCACGCAAAACAAGGCCAACGGCTGGCAAGTGATTGGAATTGCAGTCGACCAACTGCCTGCAGTCCAGGGTTTCCTGCAGCGTATGCCACTCCAGTTTCCAGTCGCCATGGCGGGTATGCAAGGCATCGAATTGAGCCGTTCACTCGGCAACATCAGCGGCGCCCTGCCTTTCACGTTGGTGCTGGGTTCGAAGGGGGTCGTGTTGCATCGTAAAATGGGTCGTGTGTCGGCCGAGGATCTTGCCACCTGGCGCACGTTGCGCTGAGCGCCGTTGCATGGCGTTTCGCTCCCGACCCCAGTCACTGTCACGTCGGTTCCGGACCAGAAGCCGCAGTGCGCTCAAGAAATATAACGCCAGATAGAATTAAATTCTGCGTTTTTGCCTGTTTTTGGGGTAAATTTCCTGCGCATAACAACTACATCGTTGGAGCCAACATGGATTTGAGAAAACTGAAAACGCTAATCGACCTGGTATCGGATTCCAACGTCTCCGAGTTGGAAATCACCGAAGCCGAAGGCAAGGTCCGCATCGTCAAAGGTCCAATCGGCGGAGCGATGCAGCAGCACTACGCGCCTGTACCCCAGGTCATGATGCCTGGGTCTTCGATGCCGGCGTCCGCTTTGATGCCCGCTGCAGAAGCTGCGCCCGCTGCACCGGTCGCCAGCACCGAGCACATCGTCAAGTCACCGATGGTAGGCACTTTTTACCGTTCGGCCTCACCTGGCGCCAAGGCATTCGTTGAAGTTGGAGACAGCATCAAACAAGGGGAGACCGTGTGCATCGTCGAGGCCATGAAGATCCTCAACGAGATTGAAGCGGATAAGTCCGGCACCATCCTGAAGATTCTGTGTGACAACGGGCAGGCTGTCGAATACGGCCAGCCGCTGTTCGTGATCGAGTGAGCCCGGGCGACCCCATTCCATGTTCAAGAAGATCCTGGTCGCCAATCGAGGCGAGATTGCCCTGCGCATACAGCGTGCCTGTCGCGAACTCGGGGTTCGCGCGGTCATGGTCTATTCGGAAGCCGACCGCGAAGCGAAATACATCAAGCTCGCGGAGGAAGCTGTTTGTATCGGGCCGGCGCCGTCCGCGCTCAGTTACCTCAACATGCCCGCCATCATTTCCGCGGCCGAAGTGACGGACGCCGAAGCCATCCACCCCGGTTACGGCTTTCTCAGCGAGAACGCGGGTTTTGCCGAGCGGGTAGAGAAAAGCGGTTTCCAGTTCATCGGCCCGACTCCGGAGTCGATCCGCATCATGGGCGACAAGGTTTCTGCCAAGCAGGCCATGATCAAGGCCGGTGTGCCCTGCGTACCCGGTTCAGAAGGCGAGCTTCCAGAAGACCCGGTCCAGATGCGGCGCATTGCCAAGGCGGTCGGGTACCCGGTGATCATCAAGGCAGCCGGCGGCGGTGGCGGGCGCGGCATGCGTGTAGTGCATACCGAGGCGGCACTGATCAACGCCGTGCAGACGACCAAGGCCGAGGCTGGCGCGGCGTTCGGCAACCCTGCCGTGTACCTGGAAAAATTCCTGCAGAACCCCCGCCATGTGGAAATCCAGA
>JANNDB010000247.1:0-2525 GCA_031387285.1 Betaproteobacteria bacterium
ACCGTCATCACCGTCGACAGCGAACGACGTGTCATCGAAAACGGCGCGGTCGCCGTCCATGCGGGGCGTATCGTGGCCGTGGGCGACAGCGCCGATCTGAACCGGCGCTTTGTTGCCGAACGCACCATCGACGCGCACCGCAAAGCGGTATTGCCTGGCCTCATCGACTGCCACGCGCACGCCGGCCACGGCCTGCTCAAGACCATGGGCGGAGGCGACTCCGACGCATGGTCGGACGCCTGCCAGACCATCTACACCGTGGGTTCTGACGAACAGTTCTGGTACGCCGAGGCCCGGCTGGCGGCGCTGGAACGGCTCAAATGCGGCACCACGACCGGCGTCTGCCTGTTCGGCGGCGGCGACAGCATCATGCGTGTGGACGATCCGAAGTACGCGGCGCGCCACGGCGATGCGATTCACGAGACCGGCACCCGCTCCGTACTCGCGGTGGGGCCGTCTCGGCCACCCGCGCCCCGGGTCTACGCCGATTGGAGCAGCCAGCGCCGTGTCGACCGCGAGGTGTCGTTCGAGCAGATGCATGAAAGCTGCGCGGAGATCATCCGCAGCCAGCATGGCCGCGCCGACGGACGTGTCAACATTGCCGTCACCCTGCCCGTCTACCACCCGGACGTCACGCCAGAACAGGCAGCCTACGCAGACATCTTCCGCGCCCAGGCGGGCCAATACATGGAACTTGCGCGCCGCCACGGCCTGGGTTTCACGCAGGACGGCCACCGCGCCGGCACCCTGAAGCTCGCGCACGAGGAATTCGGGCTGCTCGGCCCTACCTCCTACATGTCACATTCGATCGACCTCACGGCGGACGACATTGCAGCCTGCGCCGCCACCGGCACTGCCATCGTGCACAACCCGAGCGCCATCATGTCCATCCGTGGACGCTGTCCGGTGCCCGAACTCATGGAAGCCGGTGTGACCGTGGCACTGGGCTCCGACGGCATTGCGCCGGACCGCAGCTATGACATGTTCCGCCACATGTTCCAGTGCATGCACTACCAGCGCCGCCACTTTCGCGATGCGGGCGTGTTGCCGCACGGCAAGGTGCTGGAGATGGTGACGATCGACGCGGCGCGCGCACTCGGCCTGCAGCAGGAGATCGGCTCCCTGGAGGTCGGCAAGAAGGCCGACATCATCCTGGTCGACCTGTTCAAGCCGCACATGATGCCGCTCAACATGCCGGTCTATCGTGTGACCTGCTTCGCCAACGGGGCCGACGTGTGCACCACCATCGTCGACGGCAAGGTGCTGATGGACGGCGGACGCGTCTTCACTGTGGATGAAACCGATGTGATGGAGCAGGCGCAGGCCGCCACCGACACCATGCTCGAGCGCACCGGCCTGCAGCATCTCCTGGAGTCGCCCAAGAACCTGTGGCGTGCGGCCCATTACTGATACCTCCCGCCGTCCGTTGAGCGCAAGAGCATGACCCCGCGCACCGTGCAAATAGATTTCTCCACCATCACTGCCTACCAGCGCTACAAGTTGATGGCCAGTCTCATCGTGCCGCGGCCGATCGCGCTGGTGACGACCATCAACGCGTCAGGCGTGGTGAACGCGGCGCCCTTCAGCATGTTCAACATGCTCGGCGAAGACCCGCCCATCCTGATGATCAGCGTGAACAAGCTGCAGGACCACCACCTGAAGGACACATCGGCCAACATTCTGGCCAACAAGGAGTTCGTGGTGCATATTGCCGACGAGCCGATGGCGGCGCAAATGCACCGCTGTGGCGAAACCCTGCCCTCCAGCATCAGCGAACTGCAGGTGGTCGGCCTCACGTCCGCGCCGTCGCGCGCGGTGCGCCCACCGTACATCGTCGAGGCGCCGGTGGCATTCGAATGCGTGTTGTCGGAAAAGCTGGAAACGGCCAGCCGGCACATCTTCATCGGCCAGGTGGCGTGGCTGCATGCGCGCGACGACCTGATCGACATGGAGCGGTTCCGAGTCCGCCTGCAGAACTATTTTCCGGTGGCGCGATTTGGCGCAAGCTACTACATCCGCACGCGGGACCGCTTTTCCATGGATCCGGAAGTCGCCGGCGCCGAATCGAATCCGATCGACGAACTCAACTGAAGGCCTGACGCCATGCCCCTATTACAGTGCATCCGCAACGTGCGTCCGCTGGGCCGCGCGCCAGTCGACCTGGTGCTGGACGGGGCGACCATCCAGTCCGTGCGGCCCGCCGGCAGCGCCGCAGCGGACATGCCCTGCCTGGTCGATGGACAGGGCCAACTACTGCTGCCCGCACTGGTGGAGGCGCACACCCACTTCGACAAGACGCTGTGGGCCACGCCCTGGCGGCCGAATTCGGCGGGCCCGACGCGCAACGACCGCATATCGAACGAACAGGGGCTGCTCTAGGACTACACCGTCCCGCTCGCCGAACGCGCCGGGCCGCTGATAGAACACTGCATAGCGCGTGGCTCCCTGTACCTGCGCAGCCACGTCGACGAGCAGACGGTTTTCGGGCTCAAGCACATCGAAGCGATGCTGGCGCTGCGCCACAG
>JANNDB010000262.1:0-2182 GCA_031387285.1 Betaproteobacteria bacterium
TCAGGCCGGAATTCTGGGCCAGCAGCGCGCCGCTGGCCAGCACGGCGGCCGCGCCGGCAAGGGTTGCGATCAGCTTGTTCCATGAAACCATGAATCTGTCTCCTTGTGGGTGAAATACAAAGCGGCGCGCCAAGAGCGACGCGCCGCGGCTGATTGGAGCCGTTAACCCGGGCCTTGTCAAAAGGCACAAGCCGCCAATGGCACAAGCCGCCACCCTCGTTTCATTGCAGCTTCACCTTCACGCCAAGGCAAGGGTCAGGCATCGGGTTCGTGGCAAACCACTTCGATGTTGTGCCCGTCCGGACCGATGACGAAAGCTGCATAGTAGTTCGGGTGGTAGTGCGGACGCAGACCAGGCGCACCATTGTCTTTGCCACCCGCCTCCAGTGCCGCGCGATGGAAACCTTCGACTTGCTGGCGATTTTCGGCAGTCAACGCCAAGTGAAGATGCGCCGGCTTCTCCTCAGTTTGGCAGATGCACAGTGAAGACTTGCCGCCTGGGGGGCTGAGCTCGATACCGTACGCCGGCGACCCCTCCGAGACAACAGCTACGCCGAGCGGTGCGAGTGCCTTGAGGAAGAACGCTTTGCTCGCTGCATAGTCGCTGACTCCGAATTTGACGTGGTCAAACATGAGTTCTCCTGAGTGTGGGGGCCTGCGCGGGACCCAAGGTTGAAGTTCAGCCGACGCCGAAGACCGTGCTCCCACTTGGCGTAGAACACGTCAACAGCCATGAGAGACAGGGTAGCGCTCAAGCAGCATGACGCGGCCGGGCACGCTGGCCGCTGAACTGCGGAAATTGGTGCGTGCCGTGCGACCATGCAGGCTGCTCAGGCACTGGCAGCCGGCTGATCCAGCGCCGGCTTGTAGATCGTGTTCTTCGGCTGGGCAAAGACCCGGCGCACGATCGGTTCGAACTCGGCGATCGGCAGCGTCGGTGTGCGCGGATCGAAGGCCGGGCTGTCGTACAGCGCGATGAACTCCTCGGTGCGCGCATAGTGCGGGTGGCCCTGAAACATGTCGCGCATGTTGCGGTCCATGCCGACATGGTGGAAGAAGTTGTAGCCCTGGAAGATGCCGTGGTTTTGCACCATCCAGTGGTTGTCCTCGCCGACGAAGGGCTTGAGGATTGCCGCCGCGATATCGGGGTGGTTGAAGGTGCCCAGGGTGTCGCCGATGTCGTGCAGCAGGGCGCAGACCACGTATTCCTCATCCCGCCCGGCGCGCAGCGCCAGCGTCGCGGTCTGCAGGCAGTGGCTGTAGCGGTCGATCGCAAAGCCGCCGAAGTCGCCCTCGAGCAGCTTCAGGTGCGCCAGCACCCGGTCCGCCAGGCTGCGGCTGAACTGCATGAACTCGGCGCCGATCACCTGCCAATCCTGTTCGGTGCTCTGGTCCATGCGGGTGAAGGTGGCGCGAGCGGTCATGCAAGTCTCCGGCGGGTGGCTGGTTGAGGACCGGCAATGATATCGCCGGTGGTCAACCGGCTGGGACGGCTCCCGCCTGTCGTGCGAGGTACACCTGGTGCAGCGTGATCTTGCGTACCTTTGCCTGGCAGGTCACAAGATGGGAGCGCAGCAGCATGACGGGCCGAGCCCTGCGGTGTGCCTGGATCGCGCTGAGGACCTTCAGCTTACGATGCTGGAGAAAATCGCCGAGCGGGTCCCGTTCAGGCCGCAGGCAAGTTGGACCAGGGCAGTCTTGCCAGGCAGCGCTGCACTGGCATCGAGCCGCCTTTGCACAAGATGTGGCGTGGACCGCGGGCTGGTAGGCGCCCGCTACGCAGCCGGCCGTGGTGGGCATGCTTGGCACTTCCTGCATCTCACTGCGGCCACCGGGTTGAGTGTTACGCAGTTCGGCGTGTATCAGTAATGAAATTGCCATCATCGCGCCCGATGACCTGCGGCTTTGCCGCGACAAGCACATGGGTGGTGCCTCTGCGTGCGCGCACCACCGGACGAATCAGAAAATGGGCGTCATAGCCCAGCGCTTTGAAAAACTCCAACAGCTTTTCCGAGGAAAAGTTGTTCAACCGGTAGTTCAACAGTGCCGATAGATTGGGCTGCGCGATGCCGAGCCGTTTGGCGAGCCGCTGGGTGACTTCTTCTGAAAGCAATGCAGTACGTATACCGCTTTGGCGAAGCGGACATACCCCAGGGCGCGTCGCACATCGGCTGGAAATTCC
>JANNDB010000276.1:0-2944 GCA_031387285.1 Betaproteobacteria bacterium
CAAGCAACATGTCAAGACGCTCTGCATGCGCGTCGCCTTCAGCCTCGTTCGTAAAGGTCATATTGACAGGCTTGTCCAAAACGCCAGTGCGTTTGAACACATATTCCAACCGCTTGGCTTTTCCCTTTGGCCGGCCATCAAGACGCCTCTGTAGCGTTCCGCGAATCTACGCACTTCACAGGAAAAGACTGGGTGGCATATCTCTTTTTTTGGTTGGCAGAGGCTCCGTTCGAGTGCGCAAATGGGCAAAGAAAAAGGGCTCAGATTTCTCTAAGCCCTCGATTTCAAAGGAAGTTTGGTGGGCGGTGACGGGCTCGAACCGCCGACCTACGTCTTGTAAGGGCGCCGCTCTACCAACTGAGCTAACCGCCCCACCGAAACCTGAAATGTCAGTTCAATGCATCCTTCAATGCCTTGCCTGGACGAAACTTTGGAACTTTGGCAGCCTTGATTTTAATCGCTGCGCCCGTCTTCGGGTTGCGACCCTGGCGGGCGGCACGTTTGGAGACCGCGAAAGTACCGAAACCGACGAGCGACACGGAGCCGCCTTTTTTCAAAGCAGTCTTGACTGCGCCCAACGTGGAGTCCAGGGCCCGGGTTGCCGCAGCCTTGGAAATATCGGCATGTTTGGCAATGTGTTCTATCAGTTCCGTCTTATTCACGTAGGGCCTCTCGGTTGGATTAAGTGCTTTTCGCGTGGTGTTTTGGTGGAATTCTGCGCCCGCAATAAACCGCGGCGGACGCGAATTCTAGTTCGTTTTGCCGCATGCAAAACGCAATAAATCCGCAATACGGCGGCTTGCAGCCAGGTCGGAAAGTTGACTACAACGCAAGTGCGATGGCCCGCCCCACCTCAACAGTGGTGGCCGTTCCGCCAAGGTCTGGTGTACGCGGTCCGCCCGCGGCAGGGTCGAGCACGGATTCGATGGCGCGCAGGATCGCATCGTGCGCCGCGCGATGGCCCAGGAAGTCGAGCATCATGGCGCCGCACCAGATCTGCCCTATCGGGTTGGCAATGCCCTTGCCGGCAATGTCTGGCGCGGACCCGTGCACCGGTTCGAACAGCGATGGGAAGCGCCGGTCCGGGTTCAGGTTGGCACTCGGCGCGATGCCGATGGTGCCCGTGCAGGCGGGTCCGAGGTCACTCAGGATGTCTCCAAAAAGGTTGCTCGCGACCACCACGTCAAAGTAGTCCGGACGCTGCACAAAATGCGCGGTCAGAATGTCGATGTGGAATTTGTCCACTGTGACGTCGGGGTAGGCTTTGGCCATCACGGCCACACGCTCGTCCCAATACGGCATGGTGATGGCGATACCGTTGGACTTGGTCGCGCTGGTCAGGTGTTTCTTGGGTCGCGAGCGGGCCAGCTCAAAGGCGAAGCGCAAGACGCGATCCACCCCGACGCGCGACATCACCGTCTCCTGCATCACGATCTCGCGTTCGGTCCCCTCGAACATGCGCCCGCCAATACTCGAGTATTCGCCTTCGGTGTTCTCGCGCACGATGAACATGTCGATCTCGCCCGGCGCGCGGCGGCTGCCATCACGCCGCACCACGGGCGCGATGACACCGGGCATCAGGCGCGCGGGACGCAGGTTCACATATTGATCGAACTCGCGCCGAAACAGCAGCAGGGAGCCCCACAGCGACACATGGTCTGCAATCTTGTCCGGCCACCCGACGGCGCCGAAATACAAGGCGTCATGGCCCCCGATCTGCGTCTTCCAGTCGTCCGGCAGCATCTTGCCGTGGCGTTCGTAGTAGTCCCAGCTGGAAAAATCGAAGTGGTCGAACTGCAGTGCGATGCCGAACTTCGCGGCAGCCGCATCCAGTACCCGTATGCCCTCGGGCATCACTTCCGTGCCGATGCCATCACCGGCAATGACTGCAATTCTCTTGATGCTCATCGTGTTTCCTGAATCGATAGGTTTTTGGTGCGCGCAGGCCAGGACGGATTGTGCATGCGCCGTTCAACGCCCGCTGCGCAGAACCAGACTGACGCCGAGTGCCGTGACAGCCATCCCCAACAGAGTAATGGCGGTGATCGGCTCGGAAAAAAGAACCCATGCCATCAGCGCCGCCGTGGGAGGCACCAGGTAGAAAAGGCTCGTTACCGAAGTCGCAGCGCCGCGCTGTATCAGCACGTACAGCAATGAACTCCCACCCAGCGTCAATACGAGTACGGACCAGGCCATGGCGCCGGTCAGTTCGGCATTCCAGTGCATCGCGTCTGACTCCAGGAGCGCCAGCGGAAGCGTTGCAAGCAGCGCCGCGAGCAATTGAACGACATTGGCGCTGCGCACGTCGCAGGGGGCCACGAATCGCTTCTGATACAAGGTACCGGCGGTGATGGAAAGCAGAGCCACCAGGATCAGCGCGAGATTGAACAGGCTGGCCTGATCCCCAACACTACTATGGGTGAACTTGCGCGAAACCACCAGCACAAGACCAGCCAGCCCCAGCAATAGCCCAAGCCACTCGCGCGGGGAGACCTTGCTACCCCGCGCAGAAAGCCACAACGCAGTCAACACCGGTTGCAACCCCACAAACAGGGCCGCCAGGCCCGAACCCATGCCGGCCTTGACGGCCGCCCAGACCCCGCCGAGATACATGGCGTGCATCAATGTGCCAGTCACAGCAAGGTGCAGCCACTGGACGCGGCCGGCTGGCCAGGCCACTCCGGCCGACAAGACCCACGGCAGAAAGCAGGCGACAGACAGGGCGTATCGCAGGGCCAGGAACTTGAAGGGCGGCGCGTGCGGCATGCCGTATCGCGCCACTATGAAGCCGGTGCTCCAGATCAGCACGAAGATCAGGGGCATTGCCCGCAGCACGCCCCGCGCCGCGCTCATTTCACCCGCGCACGAATTTCCGGCAGTGCCTTTTGCAGGTAATACACCATGGACCAGATGGTCAGGACAGCGGCGACCCAGATCAGCCAGG
>JANNDB010000294.1:0-2324 GCA_031387285.1 Betaproteobacteria bacterium
AAGGTGTCGACCTGTCGGGCGCCAAGGGCGTGCTGGTGCTGATCACCGCCAGCAAGGGCTCGCTCAAGCTGAGCGAATCGAAGCTGGCGATGAACACCATCCGCGCCTTTGCCTCGGGCGAGGCCCTGGTGATCTACGGCACGGCCTACGACGACAGTCTGGTCGACGACATCCGGGTGACGGTGGTGGCCACCGGACTGTCGCGCCAGGGCGCCCGGCGCACCGCGCCGCCGCTGCAGGTGCTGCGCACCGGCACCGACAACATGCCGATCCACGTGCCGACGCTGAACCAGCCGGTGCACATTGCCAACCTGGGCGGCAGCGCGATGCAGGCCGGGGCCGCCAATCCGGACTACGGCCGGCTGGATACGCCCAGCGTGTGGCGCAAGCCGCACGACCGGACCATGGCCGCGGCCCGGGTCGACGCCTTGTCCTCGGGCGGAATGGAAGACTACGAGATCCCCGCGTTCCTGCGCAAGCAGGCGGACTGAGGGCACTGGTCGCCGTCGCGCAGTGCCCTGCTGTGCGACGGCTGGCGGCGCAGGGGTTCGCGGTCTTGCGCCGGCGCAGTCGGTCACCGGGTGGGCACTCGATCATCTCGCGAAGTGGCCAAGACCGAGCTGGTTCGGCTGTCGTCCGTTTGCGGCCACTTGCCGTGCCACAGTGGCCGACGGCAATGCAGCGCAAGCAGTCCGCCGCCACCGGCAGGTATCTGGAAGCCGGACGAGATACGTGCGACCAGCAGGCTGGCATCCTGGAAGGGGGCAGATCGCGCATAGGGGTCCTGCCCGAGCTTGCAGCAGCGGGCTGCAGCCCCGTCTGTCCCCGGATTGCGGGCGTGGGCCGGCCCGATAATGGCGCCTCCGTCACTGCCATCCCACCGCCATGCCCCAGATGCTACTCATCGTCGAACCGCTGGGCCAGCGCGCCGAACGCGGCCGCGACGCAGGCGAGGCTGTCTACGAGCGCATGCTGGACTTTGCCACCGAGTTGCAGGCGGCTGGGCTGCTGCTGGGCGTCAACTCCCTGGGCACCGCAGCGCGCCGCTTTGCCAAACGTGGCGGTGAAGGGCTGCTCACCGACGGCCCCTTCGCCGAGACCAAGGAGATGGTTGGCGGTTACTTTCTGCTTGATACCGAGGATCCCGCCGTGGCCCTTGCCTGGGCCGAGCGCTGCCCGGCTGCCGAGTGGGCGACGTTGGAACTGCGCGGCGTGGGGCCCTGCTACGAGTAGGTAGTTCCACCAGTTCTGTCGATCCGGCCCAGGCTGGATCGTCGTGGACATGAAAGCACCGAAAGGCGGTGCTGCAACAGCCAGGAGACTTCCATGCGATTCATGATCCAAGTGCGCGCCACCGTCACGAGCGAGATCGGTGCGCCGCCCGGCCCCGAGTTCGGTCCGTTGTTTGAAGAGATGGGCGCCTTCCACGAGGAAATGGCACGCGCCGGCGTGCTGCTCGACGGCGCCGGCCTGCGCCCCAGCCGCCAGGGCTGGCGCCAGCGTTACCAGCGCGACGGCGGGTGCGAGGTCATCGACGGCCCCTTCGCCGAAACCAAGGAGCTGATCGCCGGCTACACGCTGATCCAGGTACGTTCGGTCGAAGAGGCTCGCGCCTGGGCCGGCCGCTTCCCCAACCCGTTCCCAGGCCAGCCCTGCGAGATCGAGGTGCGCCAGCTCTACGAGGACGCGGATTTCGCGGCCGGCGGCGACATGGCGTTGCCGAGCTGAGGAGGCGTAATGGGCAAGTTGATCCTCTACGCGGGCCTGGCGCTGCTGCTCGGCCTGGCCGTGTTGCTCGTCTACGCCCGCACACGGCCCGACGAGTTCCGCGTCGAGCGCCGGCTGCGCATTGCCGCCTCGCCTGAGAAGCTGTGGCCGCTAATCGGCGAGCTCCGTGCCTTCAGCCGCTGGAACCCATTTGACCGAAAGGACCCCGCCATCAAAGGAAGCTACAGCGGCCCCGCCAGCGGCATCGGCTCACGCTACGGCTGGGAGAGCGACACGGTGGGCGTGGGCAGCCTGGAGATCACCGGCCAACAACCGGGCCAAGCAGTGCAGATGAAGCTGGACTTCATCAAGCCTTTCGAGGCCCACAACTTGGCGGAGTTCCGCCTCGTGCCTCAGGCGGATGGCAGCACCGCGGTGCTCTGGTCGATGCAGGGCCCCAGCAACTTCACCAGCAAACTGATGGGTGTGGTGTTCAACATGGACAAGATGGTGGGCCGCGACTTCGAGGACGGCCTGGCCAATCTTCAACAAATCGCCAAGGAATGAGCATGGCTCAGCAACACGCACAAATCTACGTCAACCTGCCGTGCAAGCGC
>JANNDB010000324.1:0-5027 GCA_031387285.1 Betaproteobacteria bacterium
GGCCAGCAGGCTGCTGGCGCTGGTGACATACAGGGATTCAAGCTGCGGCCCGCCGAATGCCACCATGGTCGGATGCTTGGCCGGAACGTCGATGCGCCGCAGCATCCTGCCCGCCGGTGAGATACACGCGATCGCTCCGCCATGCACCAGTGCGCACCAGTAGTTGCCCTCGCTGTCGCAAGTGGCGCCGTCGACGCGCCCCTCGATGCCGGCGGTCGAGAAGAACAGCCGCTTGTTGGTCAGCAGGCCGGCTTCGAGGTCGAAGTCGTACACCCAGACCTTCTCGTCGCGGCTGTCGGCGAAGTAGAAGCGCCGGTCGTCCGGCGACATGGCAATGCCGTTTCCGATGATGAAGTCGCCATCCATCCGGTGCACCGAGAAGTCCGCATCGAGCCGGTACAACTCGGCCTGGCGACCGATGAAATCCGAATGCACGCTGCCACACCAGTAACGTCCGCGCCGGTCGCATTTGCCGTCGTTGAGCATCAGGCGCCGGTTGCGCGAGAGCGGGTCGGCGACCGTGCTCGCGCTCGCCGTCGTCGCGTCCAGATGGATGCGCTGGAAGCCGGCGCGGGTTGCGGCGATCAGGCTGCCGTCGTCGGCAAACACGAACGACCCCACGTCGTGCGGCAGCGCGAAGCTCTCGACTTTTCCCGTCAGCGGGTCAAGGCGGCGGATCGCCGGCGCGAAAGCGTCGACCCAGTACAGGCGCTGCTCGAGCGGGTTCCATTGCGGCGCCTCGCCCAGTATGTCGGGACCGGCATGGGACACGTGGACCATGGTCATTGCGTGGGCCTGATTTCGAATCGCTGCATCATGCCACGGCGGCAGGGCCGGCCCGGCAGGAGTTGGCGAGCGCGCCATTAAATGGCTCATTTCATGAGCCTGTGTGAATCTAGACTTGCGCCTATGTCCAACAGTACCGCTTCTGGCCAATCACCCGGTGTACCACTGATCGCCAAGCTCGACCGCATACCGGTCTTCTATACGCCCTTGATGGTGGCGCAAACTGAAAGCTTCTCACCGAGTGCTGGGAAGCCTGCCGAAGCTGTTGAATCATGGCGCCAACTGGGGATTCCTTTGAAAATGATCGCACCGGAACCGGTGACACAGGAAGACATTGCACGCGCGCACCTGCCGGAGTTCGTTGATGCAGTCCTGTCGTGCCGGGTTGCCAATGGCTTTAGCAATTTTTCTGCGGAAGTTGCCAAGTCCCTGCCTTATACCAGTGGCTCCATGCTGGCCGCTGCACGAGAGGCCCTGCGCAATGGTCGCGTGGCTGTAGCTCCATGCTCCGGCTTCCACCACGCAGGGTACGACCATCCCAATGGATACTGCACCTTCAACGGCCTGATGGTGACCGCCATCGCCCTGCATGTTTCGGGCGAGGCCCGGCGCGTTGGCATTCTGGACTTTGACCAGCACTACGGCGATGGAACCGACGACATCATTCGCCACTTGGTGATCGATTCGGTCAACCACTACTCGGCGGGGCGGGATTTCTGCTTCCAGGCGGAGGCCAGCCGATTCCTCTCGGCGATCCCGGGCCTCGTGGCTGGCATGCGGGGCAGCGATGTGATCCTGTACCAGGCCGGCGCGGACCCGCACATTGACGACCCGCTGGGCGGATGGCTCACGACCCGGCAGTTGCTTGAACGTGATCGGCTTGTCTTTGAAACGGCGGCGGAGCTTGGTATTCCGGTGGCATGGAATCTGGCGGGCGGGTACCAGACGCCACTACGCAAGGTGCTGGAGATTCATGACAATACGATGCGGGCGTGTGCTCCGGTTCACTTGGCAGCGCCTTTCGGAACTGACTTCTAACCGACCAAATTGTTTTAGGCTTTTTATCATGCGCCGTCCCCGATATTGCAAGTTGCCTCGACCCATGACCGTCACTGGCCGCTCGTCCAGCATTACCAACGCACTTGTAAATACAATCATTCCGGTGATAGAGCCAACGGAAGCTGAAGAGCTTCAGGCGCTCAGTATTTTGGGTATGAGTCCGACGAATATCCGTTGCGCGTATTGCGGCGACAAAGCGACCGAGTGGGATCATCTGAATCCGATAATCCGAAACCAGGAACCGACGGGATTCATTGCGGAACTGGCTAACTCAGTACCTGCCTGCGGTAAGTGCAACCAATCAAAGGGTGCCTCGCAATGGTCTACTTGGATTACTGGACCGGCAAAATTATCTCCGAAGAGTCGCGGTATTCCTGATGTTGAGCAGCGAATTGAGCGGCTGCACGCCTACGAGTCTCGGCACATTCCCACGAAAGTCGACTTTCCTGCAATAGTGGGGCCTGAAATGTGGAAACGACACAGGCAAAATTGGCGAGACATTCTCGATTTGTTGAAAGTGAGTCAGGGATTGGCGGCGGAGATTCGCCTGATAGTCTCGAAGGCGAACTGAGTGGCGGTGTTGGGAGATGGGGGAAATTGTCCTTTCGTCGGAAGCAATCTTTTCGATCCATGCCAGTCATCTCCATGTTCCACGGCATCATCATCCGCATGTACATGCTGGATGAACAGAACCACCATTTGCCGCATCTGCATGCCAAGTATGCGGAGTTCGAAGCCTCTGTAAACCTGATGGATGGTGAGTTGTTGGCGGGTGAGCTCCCGCGCAAGCAATTGCGTCTGGTGCAGGCCTGGGTTGAACTCCATCGCGACGCGCTGATGGCGGATTGGGAATTGGCGCGCAGCGGGCAATTGCCCTATAAAATTGATCCCCTGTGAGGTGCCACATGTACTGGGATGTTGTCTCCGTCAAACCCATCGAGAACTTTTGCATTCACGTCCATCTGCTAGATGGAATTCATGGCACTTTTGACATGAAGCCTTACCTCGACAAGGGCGTATTTCAGGAACTGCGCGATCCCGCCTACTTCAACACCGTAGGTATTCAGTTCGGAGCGGTTACCTGGCCGCATGGCCAGGACATCGCATCTGAAACGCTGCATGCGCGCCTCAAGGCGACCGCGAACGCGTAACCACTTTCGCAGGGCTAGTTCCGCCCGAAGAAAAACAGCCAGTCCTCGATATCCAGCTTCACCCGCGCCTCCGGGTTGGCCGCCAGCACCTGTTGCCAACCGTCGTATTGCTGAACTTGTTGCGTATGGTGGCTGAGCTTCTCCAGGCATTCGCTCAGGTCGTTTTGCAGGTCGTTGCGCACCATCACCTGCGAGCCACGGTCCCAGTCGCGGGATTTGGGGTTGCGGAACTCCAGCACGATCTTCTCGTCGATCTCCAGCCCCTCGGACCGGATGGTGTTCATCACCGCCACGCGTTTGGCCTTCCACCAGTCCAGGCGCTCCTGGTGAAAGCCCTGTTTCTCGGTAGCTGCTTCGGACAGCTTGGATGCGGTGTATTCAAAACACCAGTCTTTTCTGAGCATGTAAATCTCCCGGTTTGGTATCCGTCAAAAGCAACGTACGTGCAATATGACTGCCGCGTGGCTCAAAACATGAGCCTGTCAAGGACAACACTTGACGTGAGGACAGGAAGGAGAGGCAGATGACAATCGAATTTTCCGATCAGGCTTTTGCGCTCGCGCGAGTGCACATGGCATTGCGCCTTGTCCCTGAGCAGGTGTACCAGGCGGGGCAATGTCGATGAGAGCCGATTGGGTAGTTGCGATCAAGGTGACACCCTCTTTCGGTCGCTGTCTCCACTTATGTATTGCTGCCGAGTTGGTGTCTTCCGAGTGCTCTCCAAACGGGGGCTGGGAGTGCTGGAGCTACTGGATTGCACGCGGTAGCGATTGGGATTGGGATGCTGAAGTCGAAGAGATGACTGATGGCCGATCAACGGCGCTGTCTCCAGAAGTCGGAATGGCAGTCTATTCACAACTTTCTTCGGTTGCCATAACCCCGGTAGCGTCGCAGGTCATCGGGCTTGACGGAACGACCTACAGTCTTCGGGTAGTTGCCGGCTTCAACTCCGTCAGATACGTTTGGTGGAATGATCTGCCCCCGGAATGGTCCAGCTTGAAGCCCGCGGTGGACTTGCTATTGTCGATCGCTGATCGCGAAAGCAAGTAACAAGGAAACGCCCTACGGCTTTGTCTTTTTGTTGGCGTATTGATCCACCGCCTGCTTCAATCCCGCCACCAGCTTCCTGCGCAAGGCCACTGGCGACACCACGCGCACATCGGCACCGTGACGCTGGATGTCCATCAACAATTCTGCGTCGTGGGTATATGGCACCTTCAATTCCAGCGAACCATCGCGCAACGTGCGTGACTTCTGGTCCGTGTGCCAGAGTTCGGGCGCCACCCAGATCGCGGACCAAGGGGTAAACACCAACGTAGCCCATCGCAGCGTGACGCCGGCATAAATCCCGTAGCCTTCGTCAAGCGTCTGTTCGACACTGGATAGCGCCACCTCCTTGGCGGGTGCATCCAGAACTTGCGCGGCGCGAATCGCATCCAGGGCAAAGCGCTTAAGGCCGTTGCTGTTGTGGCACCAGGCGTCCAGATACCAGGTATTGCGGTGATGCACCAACCGATGCGGCGACAGGCTGCGGTCGCTGGTTTCGTTGCGGCTGCGCGTGAAGTACCTGATTTGCAACTGGCGCCGCTGCGTCAAGGCCAGACCGACCAGTTCGAAGAAGCGGCTGGGTACTTCGCGGCGCGCCGCCCCGATGATGCGCACCCGACGCTGCAGCTCTTGTGCCTGCATGTCGTTACTGCCCAGCATGGTGTTCAGGCGTTGCAGGATCGGTTGCAGATGGCGCTGCAACATGCCTGCAGCATCCAGGCTGGCAATGAGTTGGTACATGGTGAGCAGGGCAATGATTTCCTGCTGGCTGAACCAGACGCCAGGCAGTTCCTGGCGAACTCGGCTGGTCTGTCCTTTGCTGACCTGCTGATGGATGGCATACGTGTTCGAAAAGCGGTCGTAGACCACGGGCACATTCATGCGGTCGCGTAACAACTCCAGATAGCGTTTGAGTGTGGCGCGCGATATTTCCAGCTCGCCCAGTAGCGCATCTCTGCCCAGTGCCGTTCTGCTGAGCAGCAG
>JANNDB010000357.1:0-2019 GCA_031387285.1 Betaproteobacteria bacterium
CAGGGCCTGCGGTCGCCGCAGGTGATCGAGACCGAAATGATGCACACCTATGCGGCGTCCCGCTGGCAGGCGCTGTGGCTGTTGCGCCTGCCAGCCGCCATGCCCGTCCTGTTTCCCGCGCGGCGCGTGGGGATTGCGGCCGGACTGGTCGGCGCCATGGTGGCCGAGTTGCCTACTGGCGCGCAGGCCGGCCTGGGCGCACGCCTTCTCACGGGCTCGTACTACGGGCAGACGGTGCAGATCTGGTCGGCGCTGGTGATGTCGGCCCTGCTCGGCCTGGCCTTGACCGCCATCATGGCCGGCATCGAGACGCTGGTGCTGCGCAACCGGAGTCAGGCATGAATCCGGGCGCAACACCTCGGTCGGCGGCTTCCCCGACGGCCACCATGGTCTGGATAGCCGGGTCGCTGCTGCTGGCCGCTGCGTTTCTTGCGTCACCCACTGCTGGTGGTGAAGAACCACCTGGCGCCGTTTTCTGGTTCGCCACCACGGTCCTGGCAGCGCTCGCGGTGACCGGCATCCGCCGGCTAGCCGCGCTGGAGGGCCACCGCGCCTACGCCCCATTGACCGCGGCGCTGTTCGGTGTCTGGGTGCTGTATTTCTGGCAGCTGCTTACGGTCGCGCTGGAAGTACCACGCGTGCTGCTGCCCGCGCCATGGCTGATCGTCGAGTCTCTGGCCGGCAATCTGGCCAAACTCGGCAACGACTTTGTGCAGACGGTGATCAAGGCGGTGCTGATCGGCTGGGCTCTTGGCTCGGCGCTCGGATTTGCGGTGGCCGTGGCGATCGACCGCATGCCCTTCCTGCAGCGTGGCCTGTTGCCGGTGGCCTCTCTCACCAGCACCATCCCGCTCGTTGGGGTGGCACCCATCATGGTGATGTGGTTCGGCTTCGAGTGGCCTTCCAAGGCCGCGGTGGTGGTGTTGATGACGTTTTTCCCCATGCTCGTGTCCACCCTTGCAGGCCTGCAGGCGTCGAACCGGCTGGAGCGCGAGCTGATGCACAGTTATGCCGCCGGTTACGTCAGAACCCTGTGGTCGTTGCGGCTGCCAGCCGCGCTGCCCTTCATGTTCGGGGCGCTCAAGGTCAACGCCACGCTGGCGCTGATTGGTGCCATCGTCGCGGAGTTCTTCGGCTCACCCACCTCGGGGCTCGGTTTTCGGATTTCGACCGAAGCCACCAAGATGAACATGACGCTGGTCTGGGCGGCCGTGGTGGTCGCCGCCGTCACCGGTTCGGTGGCCTACGCCTTGCTGGTGGCGCTGGAGCGACGCGCGGCATTCTGGCATCCTTCCATTCGTGGCAAGAAATGACAGGCCTCAAGTGAACCGTCGGCATGCAGGTTTCTACCAGTTGTTGCTTTCGTTTCTCTGGTTTACCCTTCATGGGTCAGCCATTTTCATGTGTTTATTTAACCGAGGAGTTTTCATGACCCGATCTTCCGTCTTGACAAGGACCCTGCTTGCGGCCACCCTGGCTGCCAGCGGTTTCGCAGCCACCGCACAGGAGAAAGTCACGGTGCAGCTCAAGTGGCTGCCACAAGCACAGTTTGCCGGCTATTACGTGGCCGCCTCGAAGGGCTACTACAAGGCCGAAGGCCTCGACGTCACCATCAAGCCCGGCGGCCCGGACATCTCGCCGGTGCAGGTGATTGCCGGCAAGGGCGCCGACGTCGTCGTGAACTGGATGCCCGACGCACTGGCCGCGCGCGAAGCCGGTGTGCCGCTGGTCAACATCGCCCAGATCTTTGACCGCTCCGGTCTGATGCTGACCTGCAAGAAATCCAGCGGCGTGACCAAGCCGGCCGACCTCAAGGGCAAGACGCTGGGCGTTTGGTTCGGCGGCAACGAGTACCCGTTCCTGAACTGGATGGCCAAGCTCAAGCTCAAACCGGACACCGACATCAAGGTGCTCAAGCAGGGCTTCAACGTCGATCCGCTGCTGCAGAACCAGGCCGCCTGCATCTCGACCATGATCTACAACGAGTACTGGCAGGTGGTGGACGCGGGCGTCAAGGAG
>JANNDB010000394.1:0-6317 GCA_031387285.1 Betaproteobacteria bacterium
CAGTCAAGAAGGGGGTGATGAACGACCCGCATGCCGCGACCGACAAGACGGCAAGAAGCAACCGGCGCGATGGGCGCCGGAGAACCACAGGATGCGGGGTGTGCATGGCGATGACTCGGGATTACTTCAACAGGTCTTTGACTTTTTCCAGCGCAGCGGTCGCGCATTGTTCGTCCAGATGGCCGCCGGGTGCGCCACCCACGCCCACCGCGCCAATCACCTCGTTGCCGACGCGGACTGGCACGCCGCCACCGACCAGGAGGAAACCGGGGATGTAGACCAGGTTTGCGGCAGCGGGGTTTTTCTGCGCGCCTTCCATCATCGCCTGGGTGGTATTGCGTGCGGAAGCGGAGGTGAACGCCTTGCCGAAGCTGGCAGCAATGGTGTGCGGGCCGGCATTGTCGGCGCGCTGCACGGCGCGCACGGTCCCGGCGCGGTCCACCACGGTCGCGGTGACGTTGTATCCGCCGGCGGTGCAGGCGGCCACGGTTGCGGCGGCGATCTGGTTGGCCAGCTCGAGCGACATGTTGCGCTCGGTGCGTACGGCCTGGGCGTTTGCGGTGGAAGCGGCTGCACAGGCGGCCAGAGCGAGGGTGGTAGCAAAGCGACGCATGGAGTTCTCCAGAGGTGTTGATCCGGTTCGATTAACCGTGGGGGAACTTTATGCAGTCCGGCCTCTTTGAACCATCCGCACGGCTACGCCGCCGGCTCCGTAGAACTACGCGCGACGCGGCTCACGCGCTGCCGTCCTGTTGCTCCACCAGGCTGGCGTAACCGCGGATCAGGTGCGCCAGCGAATCGACTTCCAGTTTGGCAAACAGGTGGGCGCGATGGGTCTCCACGGTACGCGGGGAAAGTGCCAGGGCGCGTCCGATTTCCTTGTTGGTCAGCCCTTCGACGATCAGACCCAGGACCTCCCGTTCGCGCTCGGAGAGCTGCGCATGGCGTTCGCGCGCGGCACGATCGGCCTGGTGCCTCTGGCGCGAGCGCACATGCTGGCGCACCGCATGCTGCAAAGCGTCGATCAGGGCTTCATCATTGACCGGTTTCTCCAGAAACTCGGCCGCCCCCGACTTGAAGGCACGGCGGCACATCTCCACAGTGCCATGGCCGGTGAGCATGATGATCGGCTGGTCCACGCCTTGCGCGACAAGGCGCTCGAGCACGGCAAGACCGGAGAGGCCCGGCATGCGCACATCGAGCACGATGGCGCCAATGCTCTCGCGATCAAACTTCTCAAGGAAGGCCACCGGATCAGCCCACCCTTGCACGCGCAGGCCCACGGTGCCAATGAGCAGCGCAAGGCTGCTGCGAACCGCCTCGTCATCATCGATCAACTGGATCAGGGGTGACAGGGGCTGGGTGGCACGGGAGGAATCAGCGGCGTTCATCGCATTGTTCATGAGGGTGAGCCTTGCAGGGGCAAGGCAAGCTTGAAGATGGCGCCCGTGGGCGCGTGGTTGCCCGCTGTCAGTTGCCCGCCCATTCTGGCGGCGAGCGATTCGCACAGGCTCAAACCGAGCCCGAGTCCACCTGCGCGTGTGCTGAAGAACGGCTCAAACAGGCGCGGCAAGGCTTCGGCGGAAATTCCGGGGCCGGTGTCGCAGATCGACAGCACCCCCTGCGCACCCTCCGAAGCTACTGCCAGAGTCAGCCTGCGCTCGCCCTCGGGTGTGGATGCCATCGCCTCGATGGCGTTGGTGATGAGATTGTGGATGATCTGTTCCACGGCCACCGGGTCGGCTGTGACGATCACCGGTTCTGCCGGCGGCACCGAGGCGGTGACATGCTGGCTTTGCAGTTGTGGCGCCAGCAAATGCAGCGCTGCCGCAGCCGCCCCGGCCAGGTGCACCGCTTGCAGGCTGGCTGTGGTGGAAGGGTCGATACTGCGCCGCAGGCGCGCGATCACGTCCGATGCCCTGCGCGCCTGGGTGGCCGCTTGCACCATGGCCTGGCGCGCGGTCTCAAGTCCGGGTGGGTCTTCGGCCAGCAGGCGTTGGGCCGCCTGCGTGTTGGCCAGCACGGCCGTCAGCGGCTGGTTCAACTCGTGCGCCAGGCCGGCGGCCAGTTCGCCCATCTGGTTCAGCCGTGCCACTTGCCCCAGGCGCAGCAATTGCTCGGCGCGGCGGCGTTGTTCCTGCTGGTGCAGCAGCGCCCGCATGGAGGCCAGCGCTGCGGCCACCAGTGCCAGCCAGGCAAGCATGCGCAGCCAGGGCAGCTCCGGCCAGCCGACCTGCCGTTCCACCAGCACATTGAAGGGCTGGCTTTCCGATGCCAGATGTTTCTGGAACTCGAAGCGCCAGCCGCCGGCACCTACTTGCCCATTCTGAATGGTGACCTGCTGGCCCAGATGCGTGAGGCTGACGCGAACTGTGCTGGTTTGCGGATTCATCGGCCACTCGGTCCAGGGCACCACCTGACGCAGGTCGAGCCGTAATGCGAAGCTGGCAGGATCAGCGGCGTGGACCAGCACGTAGCGACCGGCGGCCAGATCCATGCTGGCCAATTCGGGTCGCTTGAGCGTGCGCGAGCGTGCCTCGGCCTGCACGAGGCCCTGATCACTCCATTGCGCGCTGCCCTCGCGGCGCTTTACCTCCAGAATTTGCGGGTATACCGAAGACAGCCGCGGCTCAGGGCCCGCCGGCGGCTGCAGCAGCGCTAGCGATGACAGGACCGCATCATGTTGCACCACGCGCTGGCTGAGCAGGCGATGGACGATCCGCGCGTCGGTATCGAACGCATCGCGCAATTGCCCCAGTTCGACGCGCGCCAGCAGCACCGCGCCGAGGGTGCCAACGATGCACCATGCGAAGATCCAGACGGCAAGGCGGTTCAACTGAAGCGGCATGGCGGATGGCGTGGGCCGTGGAGGAAGGTGGAGTCTGCGGTGAAATCCGGGATGAAATCCGGGGCGCATTCTGGAACGGCGCGCAACGCCGCTCCGATGCACGGCCGCGTCAGCCACTGGCGGGCGACTGGATGGTGCGCTCGCGCAAGCGATTGCCCCTTCACGATGAAGCAGTGATTCATCGTGCCAGGCTGCGCACCCGCATGTGCAGCGGCGGCAGGAAGCTACGGTCGAAGACTTCACTGACGGCAGGCGTTCGGGGCAGGCGCTTGACGCCCACCAGACGTTCGATCAGGCGTTGCAGGCGCTGATCGTCCATGTCGCCGATGCCGATGGTGCGCCCCTCCGGGTGGGCCATCTCGATGGCCAGCGTGCCTTCCAGACGGCGCAAATTGATCGCAGCATCGCTTCCCGGCGCGTGGCGCAGCAGTGTGGCAATCGCCGCATGTGGGTCGCGCACGGTATCGGCCAACCCCTGATTGATGGCGCGCACCAGGCCTGCGAGCATCGGGCGTTCGCGCTGATAGGTCTCACGGGTGACGAACAGGGTGTTGCCGTACATCTCCGGCAACACATCCGACCAGTTTAGAAAGCGCATTGCCGACGCGTCTACGCCGTACGGCGCCACGGCGGCAATCAGCGTGTTGACAAAGCCGAACACGCCGTCCGCGCCGCAGCCCTGCAGCATGTCCCTGGCGGCCTGGCCCATGCCGCCCATGGAGCCATCCACCTGCACGCGGCCGGCATCGAACCCGGCGGCGTTGGCGTACAAGTCAAAGGTCAGCAGCGCCGCATCGCTGCCGTGACCCACGATGCGCTTGCCAATCAGGTCGGCAGGTTGCCGGATCGGGCCGCGCGCATCCACCGCAATGGTGAACGGCACCACATTGAAGGTGGTGAAAATCGCCACCGGCCCGGTGCCAGGGGCGCTGCGGGCAATGCGCTCAATGAGCGCACTGATGTCGCCGTAGCCGGCCTCATAGGCGCCATCGCGCACCATCGGCACCATGGCGGCTGCGCCAGGCCCGCCGGACAATTGCACCTCCAACCCCTGTTCGCGCAGGTAGTTGCGGTCCTGCGCCACCAGAAAGAAAACCACCGGCCCGGAAAGGCCGGTGTTGAGCAGTATCCGCAGGGTGCGCCGCGCCGGGGCGGCCTGTGCACGCGAGTCGCCCATCCCGGCCAGGGCACAGGCAGCAGCCAGCGCGGTGATGCAGCGGCGACGGGTGGCAGGGTGAGGAGGAAATGGCATGGCAGGAGGCGTGCTGTACATGGTCAGAGGGCGGGCAACGGTGTGAAGGGTATCGGCATCAGGGGCGCGCACGCTGCGCAGCCGCCGGCAGGTGAGCGGCGGTGAAGATCTCGGCAGGCGCCGGGGAGCGCGGCAGCCGGCTGCCCTGCACCATCAAGGCAATGCTGCGCGCCAGCCGCGCGGCATCGACATCGCCAATGTGTGTCTGCCGGGTGTCGGCCGGAAAGGCGGCACTCATTTCCACGTCCAGCGTCGCGCGCAAGCGCGCCCGCTCGGCAGCGCGGTGAGAGTCAGGCGCCGCTTGCGCGAGGGCCGCGAGCCCGGCCTCCGGATCGCGCAGCATGTCCAGCACCCCGCGGTTGAACGCGCGCAGCAGCCCGGCCACCAGCGCAGGCTCTTCGCGCAGCAGGCGTGGCGCAGCCATCACCACACTGCCGTACAAGTCGGGCACGAACTCGGCAAAGCGCAAGAAGCGCACGCGGCGCAGCAAGCCGGCATCGGCTGCCACCAGTGCGCCGGTGAAGGTGCTGACATAGCCGAAGGCGCCCGCTGCCCGGCCGGCCAGCACCTCTTCGGCCATGCCCGCCATGCCGGACCAGGTGCCGGCGATCTGGGTTTCCGCCGGGTTCATATTCTGGTGGTGGCACAGCGCGCCGAACGTGCGCAGCGCCACATCCGAGTCATGCCCGATCACGCGCTGACCCGCCAGTTGTCGCGGATGCTGGATCGGGCCATCCGCCGCTACCAGGATGCACGAAGGTGAAGCGTTGAACATCATGTAGACCCCACGCGGGGCGGCCTCCGGCGCTCGCGCGTGTACCTCGATCAGGGAATTGACATCGCCGTAGCCCAGATCGTAATCACCGCCCGCCATGCGCGGCGCCGCCGTATACGCCCCGGCCCCGGGAGTGAGCTGCAGCTCGATGCCTTCCGCAGCCAGATAGCCGCGGGCCTGAGCCAGCCAGAGCCACGCCTGGGGACTGGAAAAACTGGTGTTGAGCAGCATGCGCAGCCGCTTGGGCGGGCGCTGCGCCCGCGCAGGCCACGCGTGCAAAACCGTGCCGGCGGCGGCGGCAAGCCAGGTGCGGCGTGCCGCGCCGCGCCGCGAAAGTAACCCGTTCATGGCAGCACTGTAAGCCACCGCAGTGCCTGGAACCAGTCCGTAGCAATGCTTGCGGCGCTGCGTAGTTTTACTGAGCCGGACCATTCGCGCTGTTTGAGCTTGGCGGGGTGAGCCTTTAACAATAGGAAAACCGGCGGGCTTTCGGAAGTGCAGCTGACGCCGGGTGTAGCCATCAATCGCCGCTTTCGGGCCGGATGCGTCGCGATTTGCAAAAAAGGCCCGCCGAATCGCACCCCAAGCACTGCCTGATACCTGGGGAGTGGCCCCCGGAGGCCGCTCTCCAGGTATCAGGCGCGAGCATCCCCCCACCTACCAGGCGATGCGCTGATCGAACTCGATCTCCGGTGCGCTCTGGGCTGACGAACCCCACCGAGGATCGTTCTCCAACTGTTCAGCGGCTGCTGCCTCCCACAGCGGCGGCCCACGCGCTGGGGCGATGCGCGGGGGCTGGGTGGATTCGCCGATGTGGTCGAGGATTTTCCCCGCAGTACCGGCATCGTTGATGAAGACGATGATGCGCATCTGACCGTGGCTGATCGGGCAACGCAGTGGCAGGGCTTCATAAATGCGTGCCAGCAGCATGGCCCACAGATGGCGCGACACGGCACGATGGCAGGGTTCGCAGCTGCTCGACGCAGAAGCCGGCGTTGGTGAGACGGCGGCAGGGGCGGGCGCCGTCACCACCGACTGCAACGATGCATTGGGCGCGAGCACGCCATAGTAGCGATGGCGATGCGCACGCGGCGGCGGCACCAGCGCGGCGATCTTCGTGATCAGTTCCAGTGGCATCAGCACAAACGCTGCCGGACGCGCGTCGGGCGCCGTTGCGCGCACCGGCTTGGGGTTGCGGGAGACCACATGTCCGGCATCGCGTTGGTGCAGATGGTCGAGAGCGAATGGAGGTCGCGCACATTTGCGAGGCAGGCGTTCGAGCCGCGTCCGGTCGGCGCCCTCGATGCGTAGCTCTCAGAACCGTTGGTGCCCAGGGCTTGCAGGCCGACCAGACGCTGGACGCGAACGACGCGTTGGGGTTTTTTGACCAGGCAGGCACGCCCATCAGCACCGGGCCACCGCGCACCAATATCAACGACTAC
>JANNDB010000403.1:0-3613 GCA_031387285.1 Betaproteobacteria bacterium
CGAAATGTATCCCGTCGGCACCACGCCAATGGTTCACTCGACCACCTGCGCGCCTCACGGCTTTGCAGGAGTCTGCGGCAACACATCAGACCGCAGCAGCCCGGCGATCTGTGCGTCCTTCTCGCGCCAGAGTTGCTGCACCCAGGCCTGAAACGCCGCCCTGACGGCGGGGTCGCCGGAGTAGTCTGCGCCGATCAGGTGCTGCGGAATCGGCAACAGGCGTGCCCGCACCACCACGCGGCGCAGCCGGCCCTGCAGAAAATGCCAGAAGGTCGGAATGCCATCGGGGTAGACGATGGTGACGTCCAGAATGGCGTGGAACTTGTCCCCCATGGCATTGAGTGCAAGCGCCATCCCACCGGCCTTGGGTTTGAGCAAATGCCCGTAGGGTGACTGCTGGCGTTGGTGTTTGGCGCGGGTAAAACGTGTGCCCTCGGTGAAGTTCATCACGCTGGTTGGCATCAGCGCAAATTTCTCGCAGGCTGCGCGGGTGGTTTCCTGATCCCTGGCGCGCATCTCCGGGTGCTTCTTCAGGTACTCCTCGCTGTGGCGGCGCATGAACGGGAAGTCAAGCGCCCACCAGGCCAGACCCATCACCGGCACCCACATCAGTTGCTGCTTCAAGAAGAACTTGAGCAGTGGGATGCGCCGGTTCAGCAGATGCTGCAGGACCAGAATGTCCACCCAGGACTGGTGGTTGCAGGTCACCATGTACCAGCTACGGGCGTCCAGGCCGTCAAGCCCTGCGACATCCCATTGGGTGCGCTGTGTAAGCCCCATCCAGGCGCTGTTGCACCAGATCCACGACTCGGCGATGCGCAGCAGCACCGGCGCAATGGTGCGACGCACGGCAGCAATCGGTATGGCCAGCTTGAGCAGCGAGAAGATCAATAACAAGGGCACCCAGAACAGCGCGTTGAGCACCATCAACACACCGGCTATCGCGCCCACCAGCAAGGCCGGCAGAAAGTTCAGCATTGACGCACTCTAGCAGGCCGGGTTGCGCGTTGCGCGAGGGCAGTCCAGCAGGTGCAGAGCCGGTGCATGCACTTTCACCGCGACACCCCCGGCCCCGGTGACTGACCAACTTGGCGCTGGAAGACGCGTTCAGCGCTCCGCCTTCGGGTCGCCTGCTCGACTTGCGAGTTCGAACCACTCAATGTGCGGGTCGCCCTCGTATCCTCAGTTAGCCGAAGAGCTTCGACGTTTGGGCACGCGGGCGCGTGGCTCTTTGCTGGCGCGCTCCGGTTGCTCGGCAAGGCGGCCAGTGACGTACTTGTGAAGGACGCTCGCTATGAGCGTCTGGTAAGGAACCCCTTCTTCAAGGGCCTTGACCTGAATGTCACTCAGGTCACCAGACGACAGGCGGATATTGACACGCCGGTCCTTGATGGCAGTGGCCCGCCCCGCGGCCTTGAGCTTTGCCAGCTCGCCCTTGGTCGCCACCGACTTCAGCTTGCCTCTGTCGTAGGCACTCAGAACTTCGAGTTCGTAGTTGTCAATGTTCGGCATCTTCTTCACCCAGATTCAAATAGTCACGTGTCGCTTTGCGGCTCGGAATGATCGTCTTGAGAAAAAAGTAATCCTCCTCTTCAACGAACGGCACCAGGTAGGCATAGCTGTCATGGGCCACTACGAGAACGCGTTGTCTCGGGTACCGCGCCTGGGTTGGATCGGCCAGGATGTCAAGCAAGCCCTCGGAATCGATCGCAACAACAATGCTCTCGAAGGAAACACCCCGGTCGGTCCTCAACGTGTCGTTCTTCTCGGGGCTCCACCGAAACGGCTTCATTTCCAGATGTTACTTGACTGTGTGCCGTTTGTCATCAAGCAGATGCAACTCGACCAGCCGTTCGACACGGCGCACGTCCGCGACCGCATAGAAACCGTGCTTCCTGGTCTGGCGGTCCCCATCACTGTCCCGGTATTGTTCGCTGCGAAGAATCAGGTCCCCCGAGCCGTCCGGATGTTCGGTGCGTTCGAGATCGGCTATGTCCGCCGCCGGGTACGACTTCACCGTGATGGATTTTGCACCCTCGATCACGATGGCACGCTGATTGGTGATGGCGTAGATGATGGTGTGCGCTTTACGCCGCATCCAGAGCGGCGAACACAAGCCGCCGAGCCCGGTCAGCAGGAAGGGCAAGCCAAACAAGGGGAAAAAGTCCCAGCCGCTATCGAAGCTCGGCATGCGAAAACCCGAAGCGCTTGCGATCCAGAACACGGAGAACGCTGTCCAGGGAACGAAAAAGAGCCAGATGGCGAAGCCGGATTTCACGTACCGGCTCGGGTTAGGCTGGCCGGCCCACGCAACCGACTCGCCAGGACGCAACTCCGCGCGCAGGCGCTGCTGAAGGTGTTCGGGCAAGTCGGAAATGCTGGTCACCGAAATCTCCTCATGCACGGAGTATGGCGAATGCGGCGCCGAACGATGACACCAGATAAAGCTGCGTCAGCCCGGGTGTGCCTCACGCCAAAGTCGAACATACTCGGCAGGATCTTCGGGTGCAGTTTCATACCGCGCCACACCTTGTGGAAAAACAAACCAGGGCAGAGCGCTACGCACAAACTGATGGGCGATGGGTGCGAAGTCGCTGGCACGCTGCAGTGTGCCCGGCCGGAGAACGGCGTGCTTCGGGCGATTGACCGGCTCCGCCCAAAGGCGAATTGCGCATGCAGGGCAAACCATGTTCCTTCGTTCGCGTGCGTCATTGGCGATGGACGACTCCAGTTGAGGGCTGCCCTCCAGCACCTCCAGCGCGTCGCGCTGCACCCACATCGACAGCAGCAGTGCGCCCCCGGAGCGGCGCTGACAGTCGGTGCAATGGCACGCGTACAGGGTCAGCGGCTCGGAGTTCAGTTGGAACTTGATCTGCCCGCACAGGCAGTTGCCCAGGTAGGGTGGCGACAGGACGGCGGTCCGTGGCATGCGTATGCGGGCCAGCAATCTGCGCCAACGCCCGATCAGACGCCGCCAGCGGCTGGCCTGAAGTCGTCAATGCGCCAGCACATGAGTCCCGATACGTCTACCGCACTGTAGTGGCTGGCCGGGTGGGCTGCCGCGAACTGCCTGATCGCCGGGTGTTCGCGGCACAGGCGTGTGGCGCCGTCCTCGTCTCCATAAAAGCCGAGCACCATGTAACGCCCTTCCTGGTCACGATGCTTCAGCAGCCAATCGGCAGCAAAAGTGGGCAGGACCTGCTGGCGCAGCGCGAACAACTGCTGTCGACTCTCGACGAAGGCCGCGGCACGTCCCCCGTCTCGAATCTCCCATACTGCGTAGACGGCATAACTCGGCATCTTGTCCCACGGACCCCTGACCGCAAAGAGGACCTCATAGACCTCGCCGCCTGTCGCTCGCGCAGCGCCTTCCGACACGAATGCATCGAGCCGAATCATGCGTTCGGGAATACGAAGGGACTTCCCACTTCCAGGCAACGGCATCAAGTGCCAAGATTGGGTTGTCAAGTTCAATCTGAAACCTTTAACGAAGGAGAAGTCCCATGGGCGGGATTACACGTGTCGGCGTCGATCTGGCAAAAAGCATCACCCAGATTCACGCTGTCGATGCGGCTGGCAAGGTGGTAACCAATCGCCCGCTGCCGCGCAGCAA
>JANNDB010000467.1:0-14745 GCA_031387285.1 Betaproteobacteria bacterium
CCAGCGCGTTATATCCCAGCACGGCGGGAATCGCCACGGCCAAGCCTAGCGCCGTCATGATCAAGGCCTCGCCGATCGGCCCTGCCACCTTGTCAATGGTGGCCTGGCCCGCCACGCTGATCCCCATCAGCGCATGGTAGATGCCCCACACGGTGCCGAACAGACCCACAAATGGTGCGGTCGAACCGACCGAGGCCAGGATAGCCAGGCCTGACTGCAGTCTGGCCATGCTGTTGTTGATCGAGTTGAGCAGGCAGCGCGTGATCCAGTCGTTCGCATCCAGGCTGTCATGCAGGTGGGCCTGCGATTGGCGGTGGTGCAGCGTCCCCTCGCGGCCGGCATCGGCCAGCATCCGGAACGGATTGGCAGGATCTTCGCCCAGCCGGGACAGGCCTTCAGCGTAGTCGGCGCTGTGCCAGAACGCATCCACGGCGCGCGCCAGGCGCTGGTAACGCAGCACATCGAGCGCCTTGACGATTATCACCATCCAGGAGGCGAGCGACATGAGCAGCAGCAACAGTACGACGCTGCGGGTGATCCAGTCACCCTGGTTCCACACGTTGATGAGGCCGAGTTGCGATTCCATGAAAACTCCTTTGACGCAGATTCAGATTTAGTCAAGGGCAAAAACGAGCGGTATGACAAACCACATCGCTTCGGGCACGCCATCGCGCTTGCCCGGCAGGTAGCGCCACTTCATGACGGTCTCCAGCGCATCCTTGTCGAGCCGCTCGAAACCGCTTGACTGCCGGATCTCGGCCTTTTGCGCCAGGCCGTCAGGGCCGATCAGCACGTTGAGGCGAACCGTGCCCTGTTCGTTCAGGCGCCTGCTCATGGCGGGATAGGGTCTACGCGGGTTTTGCAGGTAAGCGGCGTCGCTGGAAGGCAATTCGATCCGGGCGGGCGCCGGCGCGGGTGCCGGACTGGCCGCCGCGCGTGTGCCGGGCTCGGCGGCTGTAGCCAGCGGCGCGCTCGGCGCCGCGGTCACGGGGGCCTGGATGGCGCTGACCGGAGCCGGCGTTGGGGTCGTCGTTGGCGTCGTCAGCATGGGCGCCGGGTCGGGCGTTGCCATGGGCACCGGTGGCACAGGCTGCACCGGTCGTTGCGGTTTGATCACCAGTTGGGGCGGCGGTGCGGGAATATGGCGTGGCGGCGCGATTTCCGCCTTCGGCGGTTCGACCACAGCGGCCAGCAACTGCACTGGCACGACGACTTCAAATGCGCGGCGTAGCAGTCCGGTTTGCAGGGCCCACAGTGCCAGCAGATGGATCATCAAGACGGCAGCAACGACAGGGAGCTTGCGGTTCATTACAGTGGCGCGAGGCAGGTTGGAACGGTGAGGGCGCGCGTGTTGAACGGGTTGCGCATGTTGAGCGAGCGGCGCTTCAATACGTCAGACGCTCGGGCCGGATGTCCTGCAGGATGGTGGTGGCAATCTCTTCAATCGACTTGGTCGTGGTGGACAACCAGCGAATGCCGCTGCGGCGCATCATGGCCTCCCCTTGCGCCACCTCGCCGCGGCAGTTCTCCAATGATGCGTAGCGCGAGTTGGGACGGCGCTCGTGGCGGATTTCGGCCAGTCGTTCAGGCGAGATGGTGAGTCCGAACAGTTTGGCGCGGTGCGGCAGCAGGGCAGCAGGCAACTGCTGCCGTTCAAAGTCTTCCGGTATCAACGGATAGTTGGACGCCTTCAGGCCGTACTGCATTGCAAGGTAGAGCGAAGTAGGTGTCTTGCCGCTGCGGCTTACGCCGACCAGGATCACGTCAGAGTGCTCCAGGTCCCGGTTGGACTGCCCGTCGTCATGCGCCAGCGAGAAGTTGATCGCCTCGATGCGGTCCTGGTACTCCTTGCTTTTGCTGGCATCGCTGAAGCGGCCAACGCGGTGGTTGGATTTGATCTGCAATTCAGTCTCCAGCGGATGGACGAAGGTGCCGAACATGTCCAGCAGCATGCCCTGGCATCCGGCTTGCAGAATGCGCAGGATTTCCATGTTCACCAGGGTGGTGAAGACGATGGGCTTCTTGCCGTCGATCAGCGCCGTGTGGTTGATCTGGCGCACGGTCTGATGCGCCTTGTCCGCGGTGTCGATGAAGGGGAGTCGCACGTGACGCGCCTTCATCTCGAACTGGGCCAGGATGGCGTTGCCAAAAGTCTCGGCCGTAATGCCGGTGCCGTCGGAAATGAAAAATACGGTGCGATCAGTCATGGCGGGGCGCGCTCTGGGAATGCTCACGTGGAGGGTTGAAATCGGTCCAGCGATTCAGCATGCGACCCTACAATGGCCGCAAGCTTCTGCATTCTTGCATCCTTGCCCTCCGTGCGAAATTTACCGCGTCCGAATCTGCCATTGGCGCTTCCCGCCCGCGCGCCCGGCCGCCGGCACGCGGAACCACGCAGCGCGCAGACATCACCGATTTTTTTGACCTCCGGAGTATTCCCATGTCTGCACTATTTGGACCGACCGCCCTGGTCGTACCGTTTGAGAACCTGAGAATGACCGATGTCGAGGCGGTTGGTGGCAAGAATGCCAGCCTCGGCGAGATGATTTCGCACTTGCCCACCGGCGTGAAGGTGCCCACCGGGTTTGCCACAACGGCGCATGCCTTCCGCGCGTTCCTGGCCTTCGGTGGCCTGGACACGCAGATCCAGGCCCGCCTGGATGCGCTGGATGCCGACGATGTGCGGCAGCTGGCTGTGGTGGGAGCGGAGATTCGCTCGCTGGTCGAGCGGCAGCCTTTTCCGGCCGACCTGGAGCAGGCCATCCGCAGTGCCTTTGCCGACTTGAGCAAGGGTGACCCGGCAGCCTCCTTTGCAGTGCGTTCGTCGGCCACGGCAGAAGACCTTCCCGATGCATCGTTCGCCGGCCAGCAGGAAACCTTCCTGAATGTGGCGGGCATACAGGACGTGCTGCACAAGATGCGCGAGGTGTTCGCCTCGCTCTACAACGACCGCGCGATCAGTTATCGCGTTCACAAGGGCTTTGCCCATGCCGGTGTGGCCCTGAGCGCAGGCGTGCAGCGCATGGTCAGGTCTGACCTGGGTGCCGCGGGCGTGATGTTCACCATCGACACGGAGTCGGGGTTTTCCGACGTGGTCTTCATCACGTCCAGTTACGGTTTGGGCGAGACAGTGGTGCAGGGCGCGGTCAACCCGGACGAATTCTTTGTGCACAAACCGATGCTGCGCGCCGGCAAGCGCGCCGTGATCCGGCGCAGTCTGGGATCCAAGCTGGTGCAGATGCGTTTCGCCAGCGACGAGGAGAAAGCGCTGGACGGCAAGCTGGTGCGCACCACCGATGTCCCCACCGAGCTGCGCAATCGCTACTCACTGAGTGACGAGGACGTTCATACCCTGGCGCGTTATGCACTGGTGATCGAAGAGCACTATGGGCGCGCCATGGATATCGAGTGGGGCAAGGACGGCGTGGACGGCGGTCTGTACATCCTGCAGGCCCGCCCCGAGACCGTGAAAAGCCAGGCACAGGGACGTGCGGAGCACCGCTACAAGCTCCAGGGCAAGGGGGCGGTGTTGGTGGAAGGTCGCGCGATCGGTCAGAAGATCGGTACCGGTCCGGTACGCATCGTGCACAACATCCGCGACATGGATACGGTGCAAAGTGGCGACGTGCTGGTGACCGACATGACCGACCCGAACTGGGAGCCGGTGATGAAACGTGCGTCGGCCATCGTCACCAACCGTGGGGGCCGCACCTGCCATGCAGCCATCATCGCGCGCGAACTGGGCATTCCGGCTGTGGTCGGCTGTGGCGATGCAACCGAGCTTCTCAAGGATGGCCTGCTCGTGACCGTGAGTTGTGCAGAGGGGGATACCGGCTTTGTCTATGACGGGCTGCTGGAGACCGAAGTGCAGGAGGTCGAGCGCGGCACCATGCCCGACATTCCCGTGAAGCTGATGATGAACGTGGGCAATCCGCAACTGGCCTTTGACTTCTGCCAGTTGCCCAATGCCGGTGTCGGCCTGGCCCGGCTGGAGTTCATCATCAACAACAACATCGGTGTGCATCCCAAGGCCATCCTCGACTATCCCAACGTCGACGCGGACCTGAAGAAGGCGGTGGAGTCCGTGGCACGTGGACATGCCTCGCCGCGCGCCTTCTATGTAGACCGGGTGGCAGAAGGCGTGGCCACCATCGCCGCGGCATTCTGGCCGAAACCCGTCATCGTGCGCCTGTCGGACTTCAAGAGCAACGAGTACCGCAAGCTGATCGGTGGTAGCCGATACGAGCCTGAGGAAGAGAACCCGATGCTCGGATTCCGGGGCGCGGCGCGCTACATCAGCGCCGATTTCGGCGAAGCCTTTGCGATGGAATGCGAGGCCTTGTTGCGTGTGCGCAACGACATGGGGCTGACCAACGTGCAGGTCATGGTTCCATTCGTGCGCACGCTGGAGCAGGCGCGCAAGGTGACCGGCCTTTTGGCGGCGCACGGCCTGCGCCGTGGCGACGGCGGACCGGCCGGGTCCGACGCCGCGCTCAAGGTCATCATGATGTGCGAAATACCCAGCAACGCCATTTTGGCCGACGCATTTCTCGAATTTTTCGACGGCTTCTCGATCGGCTCGAACGACCTGACCCAGCTCACGCTGGGACTGGACCGCGACTCCGGACTGGAACTGCTGGCGGCGGATTTCGACGAAAGGGATCCTGCCGTCAAGGCCCTGATCCGCCTGGCCATTTCAGCCTGCCGCGCGAAGGGCAAATACATCGGGATATGCGGCCAGGGTCCGAGCGACCACCCGGACTTCGCGCTATGGCTGCGGGACGAGGGTATCCAGTCCATGTCGCTCAATCCGGATAGTGTGATTGCAACCTGGCGCGGCCTCGCCCGGCACGACTAGAAGCTGGCGCGCAAGCCCAGCGCAATCGCCAGCGGGACCGATTTGTCGGTTCCCGCGGCCGCCTCGATTTTGGGAAAAAGCTTGACCAGATCGTCATAGTCGCCGGCGGCTTCGATCGCCAGATTCAAGCGGAATCCGCGCAGCCCCAGCGCTGCTGTCAGCTGGGTCGCAAGCGTGTAGGCGGCCGTGTACATCTCCTGTTGGGATCGCGCTGGCCCGACGTCCTGAGCGGGTGCAGATGGTCGCTCCGGCGTATCGATCCCGGGATTGGCCTCTGCCAACGGCGTGACGAATCCTGCATCGATCAGGTACTGCAAGTCTTCCGCCGTCACTCTCAGTCCGGAAGTAGTGGCCAACACCTCAGCCACGGTGCGTTTGCCGTCGAAAAGGATGAAGGCCGCTCGTTGGCGAGTGGAAAAGCGCACTGAGCGCTGATTGAACGCCGCCTGGCCTTCCGCCGACTTTGCATAATGCATGAAACTGGGTCTGCCTCGCGGGTACGCCCGTCCAGGGACGGGCTGGATAAACGGACAGTAGCACAACAGCTGCCATCCATAAAGCGTAAAAACCCTACCGGCACCATGTGCCGGCAGGGTTTTCATGGGCCCGCGCGCTGGAGCCCTGTTACGCCTTGGAGATCAGTCCTTGGCGTAGATATCGACGTCTTTGGTCTCCTTGATGAACAGCGTGCCAATCACCAAGGTCATGACTGCGACGATCACCGGGTACCACAAGCCGTTGTACATGTTGCCGGTTTGCGCAACGATGGCGAACGCTGTGGTGGGCAACAGACCACCGAACCAGCCGTTGCCGATGTGGTAGGGAAGGCTCATCGACGTGTAACGAATGCGCGTCGGGAACATCTCCACCAGCATGGCCGCAATCGGGCCATAAACCATGGTGACCAGAATCACCAGATAGGTCAGGATAACCACCATCATGAACTTGTCCATCTTGGCCGGATCCGCCTTCGCGGGATAGCCGTCAGCCTTCAACGCGTCGGCCACGGCCTTCTTGAACTCGGCGTCCTTCTTCTTCGCGTCGTCTGCGCTGAGGCCCTTTGCGGTGTAAGCAGGGATGACGGTCTCGCCGACCTTGATGGAGGCGACCGTTCCGGCTGGCGCAGTCACGTTGTCGTAACTGACCGACGCCGCTGCCAACACCTGTTTGGATATGTCGCAGGAGCTGGTGAACTTGACCGTACCAGTCGGGTTGAACTGAAAGGAGCACTCGCCAGGATCGGCGGTCACGACGACCTTGCTTTTGGCCTGGGCGGCGTACAAGTCCGGATTCGCGGCCTTGGTGAGCATGCCGAAGACCGGGAAGTAGGTCAGGGCTGCCAGCAGGCAACCGGCCATGATGATGGGCTTTCGGCCGATGCGATCGGACAGGGTGCCGAAGACGATGAAGAAGGGCGTGCCGATAATCAGCGAGGCCGCAATCATCAGATTGGCTGTGATGGAGTCCACCTTGAGCGCTTGCGTCAGGAAGAACAGGGCGTAGAACTGGCCGGTGTACCAGACCACGGCTTGCCCAGCGGTCAGGCCGACCAGCGCCAGAATCACGATCTTCAAGTTCTTCCATTCCCCAAACGATTCGGTTAGCGGCGCCTTGGAGGTCTTGCCCTCCGATTTCATCTTCTTGAACGCGGGTGACTCATTCAGGCTCAACCGGATCCACACCGAGACGCCCAGCAGCACCACCGACAGAAGGAAAGGCAAGCGCCAGCCCCAGTCGCCAAATTCAGCCTCGCCAAGCGAACTGCGAATGGCCAGGATGACCAGCAGCGACAGCATCAGGCCGACGGTGGCCGTGGTCTGGATCCACGAGGTGTAAGCGCCCCGTTTGCCGTGTGGCGCGTGTTCCGCGACGTAGGTGGCTGCACCGCCATACTCGCCGCCGAGCGCGAGGCCCTGCAACATGCGCAACGCGATCAGGATGATCGGAGCGGCGGCGCCGATGGATGCGTAGTTGGGTAACAGGCCGACGATGAACGTGGACAGGCCCATGATCACGATGGTGACCAGGAACGTGTATTTGCGTCCGATCATGTCACCGAGACGGCCAAAGAAGATGGCGCCGAAGGGTCGCACGATGAAGCCCGCTGCGAAGGCCAGCAACGCGAAGATGAACGCCGACTGCGGGTCCAGCCCCGAGAAGAACTGCCGGGCGATGATGGGTGCGAGCGAGCCGTACAGGTAGAAGTCATACCACTCGAACACAGTACCGAGGGAAGATGCAAAAATCACCTTCCTTTGTTCCGCCGACATCGGCGCATTGTCCACGGCAGTTGCCATTAGCTTGTCTCCAGCAATAGGTTGATATACGACGTCACGCCACGCAGTGGCTGCGCGGACTGTGAATTCATGTACTGACGTGAAACTGACGTAGCTGGCCATTCCTGCAAGGTATGGGGAATACCCTGATGCTGCGTACGGCTCACCGCGCCTTGGCCGGCCGTACCATCGTGCTTAGCACCGATGCGCCCCCATGAACCGTTCAGTCTTGCCGTACTCCGCCGCCGAGGCAACCATCGCATACCCGCGTTGGAAGTTGCGTGGCGGATTGCTCGCCGTGTGGGCCGTGGCTTCGTTTGTGCTGGTGTACTTCGCGCGCAGCTTTAATGGCGTGGTGGGCGGCTGGCCCATCAACTTCTGGTACTGCAGCCACGGGGCCATCCTGATATTCATCTGCATCGTGGTGGTGTACGCGCGCCAGCGTAACCGCGAAGATAGCGATGAGGGGCGGGTCAGTGTTGCCGCGTATGCGCGCTCGCTTCACCGCAATTTCGCGGTATTCGTCGTGTGTGTCATCGCATTCTTGTTGGCAATGGGCGCAGCGGAGAGGGCTGGCCTGTCGCGCGGCTGGGTTGGCGGTATGTTCCTGTTTGCCAGCCTGGCCCTGTATGCCAGCATCGGGATCTACTGCCGGACCACCGACTCATCTGAATACTACGTCGCGGGCAGGCGCGTCCCCGCGATGTACAACGGAATGGCCACTGCCGCCGACTGGATGAGTGCTGCATCATTCATCAGCCTGGCCGGCGGTCTGTTCTTTCAGGGGTTCTCCGGGACCGAGTCTCATCCTGGCGGCCTGGCCTTTGTGCTGGGCTGGACCGGCGGGTTCTGTCTGGTGGCGCTATTGGTGGCGCCCCACTTGCGGCGGCTCAACCTCTACACGTTGCCGGACTTCTTTGCCTTGCGTTATGGCGGCCTATGGCCGCGGCGTGTGGCGGCCGTCTGCACGGTGTTGTGTTCGTTTACCTACCTGGTTGCACAGATATATGGTGTGGGGCTGATTTCGTCGCGATTCACCGGAGTTCAGTTTGAAATTGGCGTGATGTTCGGTCTGGGCGGCGTACTCTTGTGCTCGTTTCTGGGGGGCATGCGCGCTGTGACCTGGACCCAGGTTGCGCAATATGTGATCCTGATCCTTGCTTTTCTCATTCCGGCTTCATGGCTGGCCTACAAGCAACTGGGCAGCCCGCTGGCGATACTGAATTACGGACAGCAATTGGAACGCATTTCGGTGATGGAGGAAAACCTTGTGCGCGCGCCTGCCGAGCAGGAGGTGATTGCGGAATACGCCCGGCGCGCAACTGAATTCCACAGAAAGCTTCAGAACGTCGATGAAAGCTTGCGGCATGACCGTGGCGTGGCGTTGGCCCGGCTGCAGCAATTGAGGAGCGAACAGGCCGACAGCCTGGTGATCCAGCAAGCGAGCCGGCAGTTGGCGGCCCTGCCAAAGACACCCGACGCCGCTCAGGAGCGCTGGAGCAGAGCCGAGCGCGAGAACCTGGAGCGCGCAAAGCCGCTGGGCGGCATGTTGCCGCACAAGCAGGCCTTTGCTGGCGACCCGGACGGAAGCCCGGTCGCCCGGCAGCAATTCGACAGGTCCAGGATAAATTTTCTAGCCCTGATGTTTTGCCTGATGGTGGGCACGGCAGGCTTGCCACACTTGTTGACGCGGTTTTACACAACGGCTTCGGTCAGCGAAACGCGCAGCTCCGTCGCCTGGTCGTTGGTGTTTATCGGACTGCTGTATGCAGCGGCGCCAGCCTTGGCTGTGTTGGTCAAGTTCGAAATACTGAGCACGCTGGTGGGTCAACCGTTCGGGGCCTTGCCAGACTGGATCAGTCTGTGGGCCAAGGTGGATCCGTCAATGGTTTCCGTCTCGGATGTGAACGGTGACGGCGTCCTGCAGTTTGCCGAGTTGCGCCTTGGCGCTGACTTGGTCGTCCTGGCAACCCCGGAGCTCGGTGGCCTGCCTTATGTGATCTCTGGCTTGGTGGCCGCTGGCGGTCTGGCGGCTGCCTTGTCCACCGCAGACGGTTTGCTGTTGGCGATGGGGAACGCGTTTGCCCACGATATTTTTTACGGCGGTGACCATGTTCGCGCCCGCTCTGTCAACGGAGTGATCGTCGCGAAATTTGCACTTTTGTTTGTTGCCGTGGCGGCGACGTTTGTCGCCTCGCAAAAGCCTGCAGAGATCATTTCTCTGGTTGCGACCTCGTTTTCGCTGGCCGCATCCGCCTTTGTGCCGTCGCTGGTGCTGGGCATCTTCTGGAAGCGGCCAGGCGGCACTGCCGCAATGCTGTCCATGATCATCGGACTGGCCGTCACTTCCTATTACATCGGTTCAACCACGCCCATGGTGCGCCAGTGGCTCGGGTGGACCGGCGATGGCCTGTGGTTCGGCATACAACCGATTTCCGCCGGCATATTCGGCGTGAGCGCCGGGACTGCCGTTCTTTGGCTGGGGGGTATGGCCGCGCGCGAACCGCGGGAACCGGGCGCTCGCTAGGAGCCCGGATTTCTGCCGCACAGCCCCAAGCCTCGCGATATCGGCATATAATAGAAGGCTTCGCCTTGCCACACCCTGAATCGACGCTGGGGGTGGCTTATCCGACCCCTGCGTTTTCCGTGGGGGTTCATCCACAAGGAGTCTCAATGCGTCATTATGAAATCATCCTCATGATCCATCCGGATCAGAGCGAACAGGTTCCGGCCATGCTGGAACGATACAAGGGCATGATCACCGCTGGCGGTGGCAAGGTCCATCGGGTCGAGGACTGGGGTCGCCGCCAGTTGATCTATCTGATCAACAAGCTTGCCAAGGCACACTATCTGTGCATTAACGTCGAAGCCAGCCAGGCTGTCATGGTTGAACTTGAGCATGCATTCAAATTCAACGACGCTGTGCTGCGCCACCTGACGGTTGCGCGCAAAAAGGCCGATACCGGCCCGTCCGCGATGATGCGCACCGTGGAGCGCGAAGACGCGCGCAAGGCCCAGCAGGCCGAATTCCACGGTTCGGATCGCTGATTCCTCTGCGGGAGTGGAAGTCGGCGCAAACCGCTGTGAGTTGACTGCCCGTATCGTCGAGCTTGACGCTTTGCGATACACACCGGCCGGAATTCCGGCACTGAACCTGACAATCGAGCACAGCTCGAGCCTGCTGGAAGCAGGTCAGCTCAGAGAGGTCAAGGCAGTCGTCAAGGCGATCGCGCTGGGTTCCATGGCTGAGCGGTTGGCAGTACAGCCCATCGGCAGCGCCTGGAAATTCACCGGATTTCTGGCCAACTCCCGCAACGGTAAACAGCTCCAGTTGCACATTCAGGAAATGACCCTCGATCACTAATCTCTCAGGAAATAACCATGCCCGCACCCAAACGATTCAACAAGGACAAGCGTCCCAAGCGCCCGGCGCAAAACCTGCTGTTCAAACGCAAGCGCTTTTGCCGCTTTACCGTGACTGGCGTCACGGAGATTGACTACAAGGACATCGACACGCTGCGTGACTTCATCGCCGAGAACGGCAAGATCATTCCGGCGCGCCTCACTGGCACCCGTGCCATTTTCCAGCGTCAGCTCAACACTGCCATCAAGCGCGCGCGCTTTCTGGCCATGTTGCCGTATAGCGACCAGCATCGCATTTAAGGGCCACGAACATGCAAGTCATTCTGCTCGACAAGGTCGTGAACCTTGGCAACCTTGGTGAAATCGTCAAGGTGAAAGACGGGTACGCCCGCAATTTCCTGATCCCCTCCGGCCGTGCCCGGCGTGCAACCGCTTCAGCCAAGCAGGAGTTCGAAGCCAGGCGCGCAGAGCTAGAGAAGGCTGCTGCCGCCAAGCTGGCCGAATGCCAGGCCCAAGGTGAAAAGCTTGCTGGTACCACCTGCAAGCTGACCCAGAAGGCCGGCGTTGACGGCCGCCTCTTTGGCTCGGTGACCAACTTCGACATCGCTGAGGAGCTGACCAAGCAGGGCTATAAGGTAGCCAAGGCCCAGGTGCGCATGCCAGCAGGCCCGATCAAGATCGTTGGCGACAGCAAGGTCAGCGTGGCCCTGCATACCGACGTGGTGGTGGAGATCACCGTCTCGGTATACGGCGAAACCGCCTGATTTGCTCCTGCCCGCGTCCTGAGCGCTGAACAGGCGCTCCCGAGAAGCCACCAGCGCTTGCCGCTCTGGTGGTTTTCTTCTTTGAAGCCTTGGTTATCCACCGTTTACGGCCACTTGTTCACAGCTTTTGCATTGGCTTTTCCACCGCTTGTTCTCTCGACGCCTGCGCGCCCGCGGCGTAGCATGCAAGGCTAAAGGAATCCATCATGTCCGCCGTACTTTCCGCCGTCGACGACTACGGTCCCGACCGTCAGATCGCGCAATTGCGCATTCCACCGCACTCGATCGAAGCGGAGGCTAGCGTGTTGGGCGGACTCTTGCTCGACAACGGCGCCTGGGATCGTGTGTCTGACCTGCTGGCGGATGCTGACTTCTACCGCTACGAGCACCGCCTGGTGTTTGGCGCAGTCGGAAGCCTGGTCAATGCGTCCCGACCGGCAGACGTGATCACCGTGTTCGAGCATTTGCAGGGCCAGGGCAAAGCCGATGAGGTAGGTGGATTGGCCTATCTGAACTCGCTGGCCCAGTATGTGCCCAGTGCTGGCAATATCCGCCGCTATGCGGAGATCGTGCGCGAGCGTTCGATCCTGCGCAAACTGGTCAGCGCCAGTGACGAGATCGCCACCAATGCCTTCAATCCGCAAGGCCGCCCGGTGGATGAAATCGTGGACGAGGCAGAACAGAAGATTTTCAACATCGGTGAGCAGGGTTCGCGCCTGAAGCAGGGTTTCCAGCCGATGGAGACGCTCGTGGTCAGCCTGTTGGACCGTATCCAGGAAATGGCGGACAACCCGAACGATGTCACCGGCGTGCCCACCGGGTTCTATGACCTGGACCGCCTGACTGCCGGGCTGCAGGGTGGCGACCTGATCGTGCTTGCGGCGCGTCCTTCCATGGGCAAGACGGCGCTGGCCATCAACATTGCCGAGCATGTGGCACTCAACGAGGGGCTTCCGGTCGCGGTGTTCTCCATGGAAATGGGCGCTGCGCAATTGGCCGTGCGTATTGTTGGGTCCATTGGCCGGATCGACCAGAGCCACCTGCGCACCGGACGGCTGACGGATGAAGAATGGCCGCGCCTGACCGAGGCGATCGAAAAGCTTCGCAACATCTCGCTCCACATCGATGAGAGCGCTGGCCTCACTTCCAGCCAGTTGCGCGCCAACGCGCGCCGGCTGGCACGCCAGTGCGGGCAGCTCGGCCTGATCGTGGTCGACTACCTGCAACTGATGAGCGGCTCCAGCTCCAATGAGGAAAACCGCGCGACCGAACTCGGGGAGATTTCGCGTGGCTTGAAGATGCTCGCCAAGGAGCTGAAATGCCCTGTGCTGGCGCTGTCGCAGCTCAATCGCAGTGTGGAAACGCGCCCTGACAAGCGGCCGATGATGAGTGACCTGCGCGAGTCGGGCGCCATCGAGCAGGACGCCGACATCATCATGTTCATCTACCGCGACGACTACTACACCAAGGAGGCCAGCAAGGAGCCTGGTGTGGCCGAGGTCATCATCGCCAAACAGCGAAACGGCCCGACCGGCGTCGTGAAACTCGCCTTCCTCAAGCCCATTACCAAGTTCGAAAGCCTGGCCGGCGGCCGCAACGGAGATTTCTGAGCGCCGGCGGGTCGTCCCCAAGGCGCTCGCACCGTAGCCCGCTGGGCGACGGCTTCCTGCTTCTTACAACACTTCGCTGGCGAAGTCTGCCAGGCGCGAGCGTTCGCCGCGCGCCAGCGTGATATGGCCGCCGTGCGGCCAGCCCTTGAATTTGTCCACGGCGAAAGTGAGGCCAGAGGACCCTTCGGTCAGGTAGGGCGTGTCGATCTGGGCCAGGTTGCCCATGCAGATGATCTTGGTGCCGGGGCCGGCGCGCGTCACCAGGGTCTTCATCTGTTTCGGCGTGAGGTTCTGCGCCTCGTCGATGATCACGTACTTGTTGAGGAAGGTGCGCCCGCGCATGAAGTTCATGCTCTTGATCTTGATACGGCTACGGATCAATTCGCTCGTCGCGGCGCGGCCCCATTCACCCGCGCTGGTGTCGGTCTTCCCGAGCACCTCGAGGTTATCGTCGAGCGCGCCCATCCAGGGGCCCATCTTTTCTTCTTCCGTGCCTGGCAGGAAGCCAATGTCTTCGCCCACGCTGACGGTAGCCCGCGTGACGATGATTTCGGTGTAACGGCGGTCGTCCAGCACCTGTGTCAGGCCCGCGGCAAGGGCCATCAGCGTCTTGCCGCTGCCGGCAGTGCCGGTCAGGGTGACGAAGTCGACCTCCGGGTCCATCAGCAGGTTCATCGCGAAGTTCTGTTCGCGGTTGCGCGTCGTCACGCCCCACACCGCATTCTTCAGGTGGTTGAAATCGCGCAGTGTCTTGAGAACCGCTGTCTTGCCGCGGATCTCGGTGACACGCGCGTATAGACTGGGCTCGCCCGGGGACTCGAAATACACAAACTGGTTGATCAGCAGGCTCGGTACCACCGGGCCGGTGACCCGATAGAAGGTGTGCGCACCCTGCTGCCAGCTTTCCACGGTCTGGCCGTGCGTCGCCCAGAAGTCCGCCGGCAGCGCATACGAGCCCGCATACAACAGGTCACCGTCATCCAGTGTCTTGTCGTTCTGGTAGTCATCGGTGTCCAGCCCCAACGCGCGCGCCTTGACGCGCATGTTGATGTCCTTGGACACCAGCACCACTTCGCGCGCGTCGGCCTGCCCGGCGGCGCGTCGCGCGTTGTGCTGCTGACGCAGGGATTCCACGACGCCCAGGATCTGGTTATCCGCCTTGCCTTGAGGCAGACTGGGCGGCAGAGCGTATTCGAGCACCTGGGTCTGGAAGAAAAGCTTGCCGCCAGCCTCCCGGTGACCGGTGCTGTCCAGGCGCAAACCGTTGCTGATGTCCGAGCGGTGCGCGGCTGCGAGGGCGTCAAGTGAGCGGCTGGTCTGGCGTGCATTGCGCGCGACTTCCGTCATCCCTTTCTTGTGACCGTCGAGCTCCTCCAGCACCACCATGGGCAGGAAGATGTCATGCTCTTCAAACCGGTACAGGCACATCGGATCGTGCAGGAGCACATTGGTATCGAGCACGAAAAGCCTGGATGCGCCACTGGTTAGAGCCTTTTTGCGCCCGCCAGTGCTGCGCGCCGTGGGAGTTGGCTTTGGCGCTGCGGCTGCAGCTTCAGTCAGCGCGGCCGACGGCCGGCTGCGGGCGCGCACCGGTTGGGGCGTGGTCTGCGCTCGCGCTCTGGGAGCGTCATCCTCCAGGGCGCGCGTGACCGGCGCGCCCGACGAGGCCGCGACAGCCAACTCGTGCTCCACTCCGGCCTTGCGCGGCTTGGGCGCCGCGCTACTTGTAGCGTCGAATATTTCCCTGGAGAGCAATGAGGCGCGTTTGACAGGTGGAGGGGGCAGGGGCATGGTCCGGAGGGCTCACAAAGGGTAATCGGGTGGCGCTGTGTGCAAGCTGCAGAACAAGTCGCCGACAAATGAAAAAGCCGCCT
>JANNDB010000477.1:0-2172 GCA_031387285.1 Betaproteobacteria bacterium
CCAGGCCGCCGCTTGCGCGTAGCGCGATTTGCCGCTCTTCTGGCCGCCCAGAATCAGGTGGCTGGCGTTGGCGCCCGTTTGCTCAGCCATGTGCTGCACTCCACTGCAGCACGATGCGATGCAGTTGCGCTATGCCGTCCGTCAACGCGGCCGGCCCCGGCTGCAGGATGTCGGCGGACTTGATCTCGAAAAGTTGCCCATCGCGAACGGCGTCAATCTGATCCCAGCCAGGGCGCGCCGCAACGCGCTCTGGGCGGAACTTCTTGCCGCACCAGGAACCGATGATGATCTGCGGGTTGCGCTCCACGATCTGCGCGCCATCGGCAATGATGCGGTCACGCCCCATGGGCATGGTGGCCAGCTCCGCGAAACAATCGTCGGCGCCGGCAATCGCCATCAACTCCGACACCCAGCGGATGGCGCTGATATGGGGGGTGTCCCACTCTTCGAAAAACACCCGCGGCCGGTGCGGCAACGCTGCAGCTGCCGCACGGATGCCATCGAGTTGGCGGCGCATCGCCGCGATGCGTTCCAGACCCTGTGCGGACTGCCCCACCATGGCCGCGATCTGGAAGAGGACGGAGAAGATTTCATCCACGCTGCGCTGGTTGAACACCGTGACCTGTACGCCTTTGCGTATGAGTTCAGCAGCGATATCGGCCTGCAGGTCGGAAAACCCGAACACGCAGTCTGGCTTCAGCGCGAGGATCCTGTCGATCTTTGCGCTCAGGAACGCACTGACGCGTGGCTTTTCGTCACGCGCCCGGCGCGGCCGCACCGTATATCCGGAGATGCCCACGATGCGACGCTCTTCCCCGAGCAGGTACAGCCACTCGGTGGTCTCCTCGGTCAGGCAGACGATGCGCTGCGGGCCCAGGCGGGAATCAGGGGCGGCGGCGGAATGCATCGTGCTAGAACTTGAAAAGGAGCGAGGCCGTGATGGTACGCCCGGGCTCGGGGTAGATCGCCGTGGTCACGCCGGCCCCGGTGCACCCATACGCCTGGGTGTAGTACTTGCGATTGGTCAGGTTCGCAACGCCCAGCGCCAACTCGGCGGCGCCCCATTGGTATGCATAACGCGCGTCGGCCGTGGCAAAACCTGGCATGGTGCAGACGTTGGCAAAGTCAGGGCTCTGGCTCGACACCCATTGAACACCCGCATCCAGCGAGTGGCCGGCAGCCGGCCGCCAGTCGGCGCGCAGCGCCAGCGTGCGCCGCGGAACCAAGGCCACATCATTGCCGGCGAACGGGCCTGCGGTGAAGAGCGCCTGGCGCGCGGCAGCATTCAGGCGCAGGTTGATGGAAGGCGAAAGTGCGTGACGGGCCTCCAGTTCCAGACCCTGACGGCGTGTGCTGTCGAAGTTCACATTGGCGCCAAATGGGCCAAACGGGCCGACTCCGTTGGGGTCAAAGCCAATCTCGTTGTGCAGATTGTTGCGGTACCAGCGCACATCCACCTGCCCCTGTGCATAGGCCCAGCGCGCACCGACTTCCGTGTCACGCGAGGTCTGCGGCTTGAACGGCAAGCCGGGCGTGGTGAATGAAAACTCGTCCACGTTGGCCAGGCGAAAGCTGCGGCCCAATCGGCCATACACGCTCCACCCGGCGGCCAGCGGCTGATTGACCGAAAGCTCCCAGGCTTGCTGCTGATCGGACAACGCGCTCGCCGACGAGGCTTCGGACTTGCGCGATGTCTCGGTGCGCCAGCCGGCACCAAGGCGGGTGCCCGTGGCTTTCAAGGTCAAATCGTCCTTGAGGTAATACGCATGGGAATCGGCGGCGGCCATGGTGCCAATGGGGGTGAACGCCGAGCGCACGATGGTGCGCTCCCAACTCGCCTTGTCCCAACCGACCACAAAGGCGTTCGCCATGCCGGCAAGCTCGCCTTCATGGCGCGCGCGCGCGCCGGTGTTGTTGGCCTCCACGTCATAGGCGAACGGCGTGCCGAACTGCACACTGTCGTAATGCTTGACGCGCCGATTGGCATCGGCAACCACTTGCCAGCCGCCCAGGTAGACCTCGGCGAAGACGCCGGCGTTGTGCTTCTGGTTGGCGCCGTATTCGGTCAGCGAGTTGGCCTGTTTCGGGTTGGCGGCAAATTGCGCTGCGCTCAGTGCGCCCGGCAAGCCGCTGTGCATGGCATCGCGTCCGACACGGGCGCCCAGGCGCAAC
>JANNDB010000504.1:0-3588 GCA_031387285.1 Betaproteobacteria bacterium
GTAGTCCACGGCCACCGCCTCGGCGGCGTTCTTGGCTTGCTCCAGCGTTTCTGCCACCACCATGGCGACATGGTCACCCACGTAGCGCACCTTGCCCTGCGCCAGGATGGGATGGGGCGGCTCCTTCATGGGCGTGCCGTCGGGGTTGTTGATAAGCCAGCCGCAGGGCAGGCCGCCCATCTTGCCCTCGACGTCCTTGCCGGTGAAGATCTCGATCACGCCGGGCATGGCCTTGGCCGCGGCCAGGTCGATGCCCTTGATATTGGCATGTGCGTGTGGGCTGCGCACAAATACGGCGTACGACTGTTTGGCCAGCGTGATGTCGTCGGTGTACTGACCGGCGCCGGTCAGGAAGCGGTAGTCCTCCTTGCGCCGGAGCGACTCGCCGATGTGGGGAAGCTTGGAGAAATCGGATGCACCCATGATGTTCTCCTGTTTCAGGCTGAGGCCATGGCGGCCTGGCCCTGGACCACGGCGCGCACGATGTTCTGGTAACCGGTGCAACGGCAGATGTTGCCTTCCAGCAGTTCCCGGATTTCCGGCTCGCTTGCCTTGGGATGCTTGGCGCACAGGTCTACCGCGCTCATCACCATGCCGGTGGTGCAAAAACCGCACTGCAGGCCGTGGCACTCCTTGAAGGCGGCCTGCATCGGATGCATGGTGCCATCGGCCTGGGCCAGGCCTTCGATTGTCATGATGTCCGCGCCGGCCACCTGGGCCGCAAGCACGTTGCAGGACTTCACCGCATTGCCGTTCACGTGCACGGTGCACGCGCCGCACTGGGCGGTATCACAGCCGACGTGTGTCCCGGTGAGGCCGAGGTGCTCGCGCAGCACCTGCACGAGCAGGGTATGGGGCGGCACGTCCAGATTGGCAGCTTTGCCGTTGACCTTCAATTGAATTTGCATAAGGTGTCTCCTCCAGCGGTGGGTGGTCTATTCGGAACAGTAAATTGTGGAAGACCAACATGGCGCCCGACCTAGGTGAAACCCTATGACACACGCGAAGCTGGCCAGATATTCTCAATTTGCGACAGTTGCCACCGCCGGCCAGGCTGCGGCGCGCAAGCCGGGCAACAGCCCGCACGGCGCCGCACAGGGAGCGCGCCATTTCATGGCGCCGGTTCGCCGCCGGGTTCGCGGTACACGCGCAACGAGGCCAGGGTAGCCGCTGCCGACAGGCCCATGCAGACCCAGATGACCAGGCCGTAGCTGTGCAGCCGGTCAAACGCCATGCCGGCCAGCACCGGTCCGAGCAGATTGCCCAGTGCCGCACCGGTGTACAGCGTGCCGATGATGCCGGCCACCGCACGCGCGCCGAAAAAATCCATGCACAGCGCCGGCAGCAGCGAGACGATGCCGCCATAACTCAGGCCAAACCAAACTGCGAAAAGCGCCATCGCCGGATAACCCCAGGACCATTGCCAGAGCAGCAAGGACGCGCCCATGGACGCCTGCATCAGCACCATGGTCAGGCTGCGGCCCAGACGGTCGGCCAAAGCACCAATCGCAAACCGCCCGGCCAGGCTGCCGATACCGATCAGACCCACCAGGCCCACCGCGCGCGCGTCCGATATGCCCATGTCACGCGCGGCAGCCGAGGCGTGGGCGAAGGGCACAAACATGGACGGCGCTGCCAGAACGACGGACAGATAGAGCCATTGGAAACGGCGCGTGCGCAAGGCCTCGCGCAGGCTGAGCCCGGGTACCACCATGCCAACGCGGCCAATGGCGGCTGGCGCGCGCCGCAGCAACAGCGTGGCGCTCAAGCCGGCCAGCAGCACCGCAATACCGGCCAGACGCATGGCGTCGCGCCACTGCAGCAGGCTGATGGCCGCCACCACCAGCAGCGGAACCACCAGGGTGCCAGCGCCGATACCCGCGCTGGCAATGCCCGCAGCCAAGCCGCGGCGGGTGGTGAACCAGGGCTGTACGCAGGCAATGGACGGTGTGTAGACCAGCGCCACGCCCAGCCCTATCACCACGCCATAGGTGAGGTAGATGGCCCCCATGGACTGCGCCGTGCTGGTGGCAAACAGACCGGCGGCGATGCACACCATGCCGGTGCTGCAGACCAGCCGCGGTCCGAATCGGTCGGACAACATGCCGGCAAAGGCCCCGAAACCAAAATAGACCAGCCCGCACAGGCCAAACACCAGTGCGACATCGGCGCGCTGGGCCGAAAAGCCGGTCGCGAACGAGGCGAAAAACGCCGCGAAGGAATACACCACGCCAAAGATGACCGCCATGCTGACAAAGGCCGCCGCCACCACGACCCAGCCGTAACGCGACTGCGTCATGCAGGAGCGAAACGCAGGGCAGCCACCGGCGGCAGATCGCGCGACACGGCCACCCAGTTTTCACCGGCATCCGCACTTGTCCACAAGGCGCCGGTGGTGGAGGCCATGGCCAGGGTCTGGCCATCCGCCGTGACGTCGAGCCCGTGCCGGTATACCAGATGGCAGGCGTGCTCCTGGGGCAAACCGGCACCGAATGATTGGAAGGTCTCGCCGCCGTCGTCCGTGCGCGTGACCACGAGTTTTCCGTCGACCGGGATACGCAGCACATCGGCCACGGCCGGAACGAACCAGGCCCGTTGCGGATTGTGCGGGTCGGTTGCCACGGCAAAACCGAAGCCGGACGGCTGCGGAGCGGGAATCGGCTGCCACTTGTGCCCGCCGTCCCGCGAACGGTAGATGCCGCAGTGGTGCTGCACCCACATGCGGTCGGGATCTGTGTTGCACTGCACCATGCAATGCGGGTCCTGAACGTTGCCGTCTTCCGCGCTTTCGGGAGGCATGAAGTCAGCCCGCATGCCCTTGGCAGTCAACTCCCAACTGGCGCCGGCGTCATGGCTCTGCCATACACCGCCGCAGGAGATGGCGATACTGAGATGGCGGGCGTCGCGCGGATCCACCAGCACCGAATGGACACCGGCATGGTCGAACCCGCCACCCATCCACTGCCGACGCCCGGGCTGCTCCCACAGGGGCTTGTTCAGCGTCCAGCTGGCGCCGCCGTCCTCGGACTTGAACAGCCCGGCCGGAATACAGCCAGCCCACAGGGTGCCCGGCTCGGACGGCCCACCCGCCGCCAGTGACCACACCGTATCCACGCTCCACGGCGTGGTGTCGTCGGCCCAGGGCCCGTCCGTGGGCTTGGTGGGAAAGGACGGCGCAGTGATCTCGGCCCAGTTCGCGCCGCCGTCGGTGCTCTTGCGCAGCTTGATGCCGAAGTGGCCCATGCGCAGCGCGGCATACCAGGCGCCTTCGCGCGGGTCGGCCAGAGTCTGGGTGACCGGTTCACCGGGGAAATGATGCGCCGTTATCTTCCAGGCCGTGCCCGCGCCCTGCACCACAAAAAGGCCCTTTCGGGTGGCTACCAGCAGTGTGTTCATTTCCCGTGTCTCCTGTTCCTTTTTTGCGACTGCAGCACTTAGCCGCCACTCAGCGCCTGCACCACCAGCACCCGGTCGCCGGGGCGCACCGGCTGCGTCAGGCGCACCCGGTCCTGCACCATCTGCTGGTTCACGAAAACCGCCACGTGTTTGCGCACGCTGCGCTGGTCGTCATATATATAGTGTGCCAAG
>JANNDB010000596.1:0-2627 GCA_031387285.1 Betaproteobacteria bacterium
GGTGCGCGAACTGACCGCCGCCGGGCGCATCAGCGGCCAGGCAATGCGTGAACAGGATTTGCGCAGTTTTCTGGGCACCTTCAATTTTGGTGGCGACATGGTCAAGCAGGCCGTCGGCAGCATGAGCGGCGGCGAAAAGGCCCGGCTGGTGCTGTGCATGATCGTCTGGCAACGCCCCAATCTGCTGCTGCTGGACGAGCCCACCAACCACCTCGATCTGGCTACGCGCGAGGCGCTCGGCATGGCCCTCAACGAGTTCGAGGGCACCGTGATGCTCGTGAGCCACGACCGCGCCCTGCTGCGCTCGGTATGTGACGAGTTCTGGATGGTCTCGCGCGGCGGCGTGGAACCGTTCGACGGCGACCTGGATGACTACCAGCGTTACCTGCTCGATGAAGCCAAACGCCAGCGCGAGGAGATCAAACAGGGGCTGGCCGCCGCCGACCGTGGCGGCGCCGGCAAACGCGGAGCGCCCAGGGCCGCGGGCACCCGCGGCGCGAAGAAGTCCGACCTGGAGCAACTCGAAGGCCGCATGGCGGTGCTCAACGGGGAAGGTGCTGCGCTGGAGTCGCATCTGTCGAGCGCCGTTCGGCCTTCGGAAATTGCCGAACTCGGCAAACGCCTCAAGCTCGTGAACGACGAGTTGAAGCAGCTGGAAGACCGCTGGTTGCAACTCTCCACCCAGCTGGAGGCCGCGGAGGCCTGATGGCGGCGTACCAGGACGGCAAGCGCCACGCATGGCTCCTATCCCTGCTGGTGCCGTGCTCGGTGCTGATCGGGCCGGCGCTGATGCTGGCCAGTGGCTCGGCCGCCGCCCTGTGGATACCCGTGCTGTTCTTCTATATGGTGGCGCCGCTGCTGGACTACCTGCTGGGGGAAGACAGCAGCAATCCGCCGGAGGAGGCGGTTCCCATGCTGGAGGCGCAGGGCTACTACCGCTGGATCACCTACCTGCTGGTGCCGGCACTGTGGCTCTCGTTCATCTTTTGCGCCTGGTTCGTGGCACGGACACCGTTGCCCTGGCATGGACTGCTGGCCATGGTGCTGATTTGCGGCTCGGTCGGCGGCTTCTGCATCAACCTCGGGCACGAATTGGGCCACAAGAACACGCCACTGGAGCGGTGGCTGGCCCGAATCAGCCTGGCGCCCACGGGTTACGGGCATTTCAGCGTGGAGCACAACCGGGGGCATCACCGCGACGTGGCCACACCCGCCGATCCGGCATCGTCGCGCATGGGTGAGTCGATCTACCGCTTTGTGCTGCGCGAGGTGCCCGGCGGCGCCCGGCGCGCCTGGGCCCTGGAAAAGGAGCGGCTGGAACTGCTCGGCCTGCCGGTCTGGTCGCTGCACAACGAAATCCTGCAACCGGCAACGCTGACACTGCTGCTTTGGACAGGCCTGGCAGTATGGCTCGGGGCCGGAATTTGGGTGTTTCTGGTGGGAGCCTCGTTCTGGGCCAACTTCCAGCTCACCTCGGCCAACTACGTGGAGCACTATGGGCTGTTGCGCTCGCGTCGCGCCAACGGACAGCTCGAGCCCTGCCAGCCGCACCACTCGTGGAACAGCAACCATGTGTTTTCCAACTGGGCGCTGTTTCACCTGCAGCGCCATTCGGACCACCACGCGCATCCCTTGCGACGTTACCAATCGCTGCGCAACTTCCCCGCATTGCCACGCCTGCCCAGCGGATACTTCGGCATGTTCCTGGTGGCGTATGTACCCCCTTTGTGGCGTGCCGTGATGGATCCCCGCCTCTTGGCGGTGGCAGGGCGCAACACGGCCAACATCAATCTCGAGCCAAGCCAGCGGGCCGCCCTGATACGGCGCCACCACCTGGTGGATGGTGCGGCCGCGCCGGCACGCTGAGGCGCGCGGCCCCTTCAAGGAAACGGCGGCATGCGGCTCTTGCCCAATCCGTCCCACCGCCTCTCGCTGGCGGTTCTGGATCTGGCTGGAACCATTCCCGCCAGCAGCCAGACTACAGCGCTCCAGCCGCGCGCCACTGCGGAGCGCCTGGCGCGCGCCGCTGCACGGCGCGCGGCGGCGGTCTCCGGTTCGCTCGCCCTGCCCCCGGGCCCGCTGGGCTTGCTGACCGTGTTGCCCGATCTGCTGGCGGTATGGAAGATCCAGTCGCAGCTGGTTGCCGACCTCGCCGCGGTCTACGGAAAAACCAGCACCCTGACAAAGGAGCACATGCTGTTCTGCCTGTTCCGCCATCTCGCGTCCCAGGCGGTGCGGGATCTGGCGGTGCGCGCCGGGGAGCGCTGGCTGTTGCAACGCGCCTCGGTTGCGCTGCTCCAGTCGGTCGCCAGCCGGATCGGGCTCAGCCTGTCCAAACGTTTTATCGGAGCCAGTCTGTCACGCTGGTTACCCGTGGCGGGCGCACTCGGTGTGGCGGGTTACGCCTACTATGACACCCGGCAAGTGGCGGCGACGGCGATCGCACTGTTTGAAACCGCCCCAGCGGCCGCGGGCGGCACGCCTTAACCGCGTATCCTGAGCGCTTCCCAGTAGGAAGTAGGAATGCCAGTCACCCAGCACCCCCTCCACAGATCCGTACGTGCGGAATTACCGCATACGGCTCCTGCCTTGGGTTATGACGATCAGACGCTGGCCGGGGTAAGGAT
>JANNDB010000615.1:0-2036 GCA_031387285.1 Betaproteobacteria bacterium
CACCTCTACTTTTACCGGCTGCTGCCCACCCCCGGAGAACCTCATGCTCAGCACGATGATGGACGTGCCCCTGTCGCTCAACAGTTTTCTGGAGCGCGCAGGCCGGTTGTTTGCCACCAACGAGATCGTCTCGCGCCTGCCGGACAAGTCGCTGGTGCGCCATACCTACGGGCAGTGGTACCAGCGCACGCGCAAGCTGGCTGCGGCACTGGCGGCGCTGGGTGTGGGCGACGGCGACCGGGTGGCCACCCTGTGCTGGAACCACCATGCGCACCTGGAGTGCTACTTCGGCATTCCGGCTGCGGGCGCCGTGATGCACACGCTCAACCTGCGCCTGGCGCCCGGCGAGATCGGCTGGATCGCCGCCGACGCGCAGGACCGCGTCCTGATCGTCGACGACGTGCTGCTGCCGCTCTATCAGCAGTTCGCGCACCTGCACAAGTTCGACCACGTGATCGTGTTTCCGTTTTCGGGCAAGCCGGTTCCCGAGGGGATGGCGGATTACGAAGCCCTGCTTGCCGCCGCGGACGGCGCGGCATTCACCTACGCGCCGCATGCAGAGACCGACGCGGTGGCCATGTGCTACACCTCCGGCACCACCGGGCAGCCCAAGGGGGTCGCGTACTCGCACCGGTCCACCGTGCTGCATACCCTGGTTGCCAGCCTGGGTGACTTCTGGGGGCTCAAGGGCACTGACGTGGTGCTGCCTGTGACTCCGATGTTTCATGCCAATTGCTGGGGCATGCCGTATGGCGCGGTGATGATGGGTGCCAAGCTGGTGTTCCCGGGGCCGCATCTGCATCCGGACGACCTGCTCGACCTCATGACCGCTGAACCGCCTACCCTGTCACTGGGCGTGCCGACCATCTGGATGGGGCTGATCCAGACCTTCGAAGCAGCACAGGCGCCCGGTCACGCGCAGCACGGACGCTGGAGATTGCCGCGCGGCATGCGTTCGCTGGTGGGCGGAGCGGCCGTTCCGGAGTCGTTGATCCGCGCGTTTGATGCGCAGGGCATCTGGTTGTTGCAGGGGTGGGGCATGACGGAGACGTCACCGCTGGCGACGGTCTCGTATCCCAAGGCCGAGTTGCGCAACGCCACGATGGACGAGCGTTACCGGCGCGCTGCTATGGCCGGTGTACCCGCGCCGTTGGTGGACCTGCGCATCCGCGGCGACGACGGCCTCGATGCTCCCTGGGACGGCCAGGCGGTGGGCGAGATCCAGGTTCGCGGCCCCTTCATCACCGGTAGCTACCACGGTGTGGGTTCGCCCGAAGACAAATTCAGCGCGGATGGCTGGCTGCGTACCGGCGACGTGGCCTCGGTCGACGAACTGGGCTTCGTGCGCATCTCGGACCGCACCAAGGACCTGATCAAGTCGGGTGGCGAATGGATCAGCTCGGTCGACCTGGAGAACGCGCTGATGGCGCATCCGGCCGTTGCCGAAGCTGCGGTGATTGCGATTCCCGACCCGAAGTGGAGCGAGCGGCCACTCGCCTGCGTGGTGCTGCGGTCCGGCAAGACCGTCAGTCCGCAGGAACTCAACACCCACCTGACGCAGCACCGTTTTGCCAAGTGGCAATTGCCCGACCGCTTCGAATTCATCGATGCGGTGCCGCGCACCTCTACCGGAAAGTTCTGGAAGCTCAAGCTGCGCGAGCGCTTTGCACACTGAATCCGCCCAGACTTGCGCACATCAGTCATCCTCTGCGGGCCCGGCCAAGATGGCGGTACACGGTTAAACCACCGCGCAGAACGTCGACCACTTCCTGGCGACCTTGCGCCGCGCCCTGGCCTGATCTGAAAGGACCGATCATGAGCGATTCGACCGTGGGCTACCTGCATGGCGGCTACGCCTACATGCCCGGCGTGTTCCAGTACTCCTGCGGCGTTGCCGCCTTGCCGGGTTGGCGCATCGAGCGCCTGCGCTTCGCCTCGCCCGTCCCGCTGGCCGAGGGGTTCCGGCGCATCGAGGCGTTCCTGCAGCAGCGCGGTCGCCCGCTCGCGGCCTTGTGCGCCTGCGAGCTGCATTCGCC
>JANNDB010000637.1:0-2323 GCA_031387285.1 Betaproteobacteria bacterium
TTCCTGTTCGAGCTGGTCTTCGGTCATGCTCCACCTTGTCCACGTTGCAGCAGGATCTGGTTCAGCGCGTGATTGATGTAGTAATTGCTGCGCCCCGATTTCTGCTTGGTGAGAAACCCGCCGTCCACCAGCGCATCCAGGTACTTGGTGGCCGTGATGCGCGATACCTGCAAGTCGCGCTGCACAAATTCGATCTTGGTGTACGGGTGGGTGAACAGGTTGTTGATCAGGTCTTGGCTGTAGAACTTGTGGCTGGCCCGTATGCGATGCTTGTAGTCGAACAGCGCGGTCTTGATGGCCTGCACGGTCTGCAGCGTCTGCAATGCGGTTACCTCCACCGCGTCCAACATGTAGACCACCCAGTCCTCCCACAGATCCTGGTCACGCACGGTCTGCAGCAGGCGGTAATAGTCCGCCTTGGTGCGCACAATGCGGCTGCTCAGGTACAGCACGGGAATGTCGAGCAAGCCTTCCTTCACGAGGTACAACACGTTCATGATCCGGCCGGTGCGCCCGTTGCCGTCGTAGAACGGGTGGATGCTCTCGAACTGGTGGTGGATGAGCGCCATCTTGATGAGCGGGTCCACGGCCAGTAGTTCGTCCTGATTGATGAAGCGTTCCAGGTCGCGCATCAAGGCGACGATGTCGGCCGGGTTCTGCGGCGGCGTGTAAACGGTTTGGCCACCGCCGTCTTTCAAGGCGGTACCAGGGAGTTTCCGAAAGCCTGCGTCGTTCTGCTCCAGCTCGGCCTGTATGCCGATGATGTGGTTGGCAGTGAGCAAGCCAGACGCACGCACCTGATCGAATCCGAACCGGAGCGCCTGCCGATAGCGCAGCACTTCCTTGGCGGCCGGGTTGGCAAAAGACTCGGGGTGAACATCGTCCTTGAACAACTCGTCATGGGTGGTGACGATGTTCTCGATTTCGGAGCTGTCCTTGGCCTCCTGCAAACCCAGGGTGTTGATCAGGATGGCCTGGTTCGGTATGGACCCTGCCAAGCCCTTGAGTTCGGCGAGGCGTCGGCTGCTGGCCGCCAGTTTTTTCAGGATGGCGGGCGTGTCAAAGCGGGCGGGGTCCAGCGTTTCGAGAGGCTTCATTGTGGGTGCTTCAGAAACTGAAATGCATAAAAAATTGGGGTTTCTATACATGTTAAGCGCCATGTGTATAGAAAGCTCGGCTTTTTTGCAGCGTCGCAACAATCGCCTCATGGCATCGGCGCCTTCGATGGTGGACCAGTTGGCCAGCGCCAGCAAACGCGGCGTTCTGTGGGTAGCTATTGCGCATTACCTGCGCGCGCAGTTCCAGCGCGAGCCGGATTTTGGTGTTGCCAGCGTGAATTACGACTTTTCCGAGCTTTTGCAAAGGGCCGGTGAGCCGAGCTAAGAACTTGTGCTTTCTTGGACGACGGGGCCGAATTGCAGTAAAGTAAGAAGGTAAGGAAATCCTTACGGAGAGACAAGAATGCTTGCTGTTGCCAAAATCACGGCCAAAGGCCAAACCACCGTCCCGCGGGATGTTCGCGCCGCGCTGAATGTCACGCCGGGCGATCTGATCGCCTGGGAAGTCGACGCCAGCGGCATCGCGACCGTGCGCCGCGTTCAACCGCTGGACATCGAGTACCTGCGCGCCGTGGAAGGAACACTGACTGAATGGGCCGGCGCCGCCGACGAGGAGGCTTATCGTGGGCTTTGACCGTTATGCGGTCGTTCGCGTGCCTTTTCCGTTTACCGACCGCGACTCCAGCAAGAACCGCCCCGCGGTGGTGCTCTCCGACCCGCTTGCCTTCAACACCCCTGCTGGACATTCGGTCATGGCCATGATCACCTCCCAGGCGAATGCGCCGTGGCCGCTGGACTGCTTGCTTGGCGACCTTGCCGTCGCCGGATTGCCTGCGCCTTCCATGGTGCGCTTCAAGCTTTTCACGCTCGACCATCGTTTGGTAAGAGGGGAAATCGGGAAGCTATCGCCGGCCGATGTAGCGCTTGTCCGTGCGGGACTAGCCAAGCTATTGGGTGGCTGACAGGTGTCGAGATGGCTGTGAATATTACCGATGCAGAGATGTCGTCCTCGCCTGATGCGCAACGCGCCGGTCAGGGCAGCAGTCTGCGCAGTGCAGGCGAAGCGATCTCGTCGATATGGCGGAACGCAGGCGCAATCTTGTCGATCTCGGCCGCTGTGACACCAAAATCCTCGAAGTAGACACGCCACTCGCGCGCGACGCGCCAGATATCGGAAATCATCTCGCAGGCTCTGGCACGCGACAGCGTGAACATCTCGTGCGCCTCCAGTGCGTTGTCAAGCGTGGCCAGGCGCCCCAGCGGAC
>JANNDB010000668.1:0-1681 GCA_031387285.1 Betaproteobacteria bacterium
ACGCGATGGCGAGAATACGTTTGACCAGTTTCATGATTCATCTCCCGTAGGGTTCAACAAACAAACAACCCAGGCGCCGGCCCATCGGTCGGGCATCCTGCTCAATGCACCCGGTAGCGGCGCTCCAGCCAGGCCACCACCAGGGACAAGGTGATCGTCATCACAAGGTACATGGCCGCGGTGGTGAGCCATATCTCGAATGCCATGAAGGTGTCCGACACCACTGTGCGCGCCTGTGTCGTCAGGTCGAACACGGCAATCACGCTGACGATGGCCGAGTGCTTGACCAGGTTCACGACAATGCCCCCCAGCGGCGGCAACATCAGGGGAACAGCCTGGGGCAGGATGATGTCGCGGTACATGTCGACCGTGGAAAAGCCCAGGCTCTGGCTGGCCTCGCGCTGGCCCTTGCGCACGGCCACGATGGCGCCACGAATGATCTCGGCAGTGAATGCGCCTTCATAGAAGGCCAGGCACAGGATACCCGCCCACTCGCGCGGTATGCCCAGCACCGCCGCAATGATGAAATAGAAGATCAGCACCTGCACCAGGATCGGTGTGTTGCGAATCACCTCGATATAGATCCACGCCAGTGCGGTCCCCACGATGGACCCCGACAAGCGCAACAGGGCCGTGGCCAGGCCGATCAGCATGGCCAGGATGCCGGCCTTCCAGGCGATGTCGAGCGTGACAAACACACCCTTCATGAGCGGGCCCCAGATCAGCTCGCCGTCGATCACCCGGTAGATGTATTTCGGTACCTTGGCCCACTTCCACTGGTAATCCATGCTTTGGGCGCCGTGGATGGTCAAGGCCAGAACCAGGCCGAACAGGACAACAAACTGCAGCGACTCGAACCATGCCGAGCGGTGCCACGCAATGGCGCGTGCAACGGGTCGGGTTCTGCTGGTCTGGTTCAATTTAGTTGCCTCAAGGTAAATTTACCACAACCACCCCGGGCTGCTGATGAATAAGTGGCCAGCGACGGCCGTGCACCCGCCACGGGTACATCGCACCTGGGCTCAGCGGTACCGGGTCGGTGAAAAAGGCGTCAGGTCAACGCTGCTGTGCCGGCCCGCCAGCAGATCCGCAACGATGGCCGCCGTCACCGGCGCCAGGGTCATGCCGATATGGGCGTGTCCAAATGCCAGTATCGCCCGCTCACTGGCCGGAGCAAACCCTATCACCGGCAAGCCGTCGGGCAAGGATGGTCGAAATCCCATCCAGTAACCAGGATCGCTGGCGTCCAGGCCTGGCAGCAAGCGCCGGGCATGGGCAACCAGCTGCCGCGCCCGGGCATGATCGGGCGGCAACTTCAGGCCACCGAGTTCGACCGTGCCTGCCAGGCGCAAGCCGCCGTGCATGCTGGTCAGGGCGTATTTGCCCTCCCCGTCCAGCAACTGCGCCGGCAACTCGACGCCTGGCGTCGGCAGCATGGCGTGGTAACCCCGCTCCACATCCAGCGGCACGCGGGCGCCGAGTCGCATCGCCAGTTCTTTGGAATGGGCGCCGCAGGCGAGCACCACATGCTGCGCCAGCCAGGATCGCTGCGCGGCAAATACACGTACTCCGCCGCGCTCCACCGCGAGATCGTCGACCGCCAGCCGCTGGATGCGCCCGCCGCGGGATTCAGTTGCCGCCAGCAACGCATCACACAACGCGCCGGGGTCCACGATATGCG
>JANNDB010000675.1:0-17121 GCA_031387285.1 Betaproteobacteria bacterium
CAGGGCCATGGGCGTCGAGATGGAGTTCATCGACGCGCGAGAAGTCGGCCGGCGGCATCCACTGCTGGACACTACCGGACTGCTCGGCGCGTGGTGGGATCCGCTGGATGGGGACATCGACCCATCGGGCCTGACCCATGCGCTGGCACGCAAGGCGCGACAAGCGGGAGCCAAGGTCTATCGCTCCAATCCGGTCGAAGGCATCACACGCAATCCGGGCGGCGAATTTGTCGTGCACACGCGCAACGGGGACATCACCTGCGAGAAGGTCGTCAACGCCAGCGGCTACCGGGTGAACGAAGTCGGATCGATGCTGGGCGTGACCCACCCGGTCACGTCCATGGAGCACATGTATTTCTTGACCGACACCATTCCGGCCATCGCAGCACTTGGCCACCGCGTGCCGATCATTCGCGATCCGGGAGATGACTTCTACAGCCGGCAAGAAAAACTCGGACTGTTGGTCGGCATTTATGAGCAGCGCTGCAAAACCTTTGGCATGGATGGGGTCGACCCCAACTTCACCCGCGCGCTCTGCCCGTCCGACCTTGACCGTTGCATGGACAACATCGAGCGGGTCTTCCGACGGCTCCCGTGCCTGACGGATGCGGGCATCCGAACCGTCATCAACGGGCCCATCACTTACACCATCGATGGCTTGCCTCTGGTTGGGCAGGTGCCAGGTGTTGCCGGCGCCTATTGCTGCATCGGCCTGCGCGCCGGCATCGGAGAAGGTGGTGGACATGGAAAGGTGTTGGCGCAGCTCATCGTGCATGGCGAATGTGAGTGGGACGCATGGTGCCTGGATCCCCGCCGCTTCACCCAGTACGCGAACACGGAACACACCTGCCTGAAGGCGATCGAAGACTATCGCAACGAGTTCCATTACCACCTGCCCCACGAATATCGTCCTGAGGCCCGGTTGGCAAGAACAACGCCGCTGTATCCGGTGCTGGACCAACTCAAGGCCCAATGGGGCGTGGTCAACGGCTGGGAACGGGCATTGTTCTTCAAGCCGAGTGACGATTTCCAGGATGTCCCTGGCTACCGCTTCAGCGCGACGCAAGCGGTGATTGCCGAGGAAATCCGCCGACTGCAGCACGGCGTTGGCATCATGGAGGTGTCCGGATTCAACCGATTCGAAATCGTCGGCGATGGGGCCGCGGAGTTTCTCGACCATATGGTCTGCGGCAATCTGCCGACGCTGATCGGCCATGTGCGCTTGTGTTATCTACTGAACACGCATGGCCATGTCCTCGCTGAGGCGACCATCGCCAAGCTTGGCGAGCAACACTATTGGTACGGCTCGGCGGCAGCGTCCGAATGGCATGATCTGGATTGGCTGATGCAGTTCAAGCCCGCGGGCGTGCGGATCACCGAGATGGCAAGCACGCACACGATCCTGGTCGTGGCGGGCCCCCGTTCGCGGGCGCTGCTGAAGTCCTTGTCCCCGCGCACGGACTGTTCCCAGCAGGCATTTCCCTGGATGCGCTCGCGCACCGTCATGCTGGGCCACGCCCAGTTGGTGGCCATGAGCGTCAGCTTCTCTGGTGAGCTGGCGTACGAACTGCACATCCCCAACGAACAGCTCTACCTTACATGGAAGATTCTGCGGGACGCCGGCAAAGCATTTGACCTCTCACTCTTTGGCCTCTACGCAACCGAGTCCATGCGCATGGAGAAGGGCTACCGGCATTGGAAGGCAGACCTGATCTACGAGCGCAACCCGATGGAATCCGGGCTCGACAGGTTTGTCAACATGAAAAAGGCCGACTTCATTGGCAAGGCCGCTTTGCAGAAGGAAATCATGCGCGGGCCGGTCAGGCAGTTCGTGACCTTGGTCGTTCAATGCGACTTTGCGGCCGCGCACTCGGGCGACTCGGTATACCAAGGGGAGCAATTGATAGGCAGCGTCACGTCGGGTGCTTACGGGCATCGCCTGCAGAAGAACATCGCCTATGCGTTTCTCACACCGGAGCACGCGGTACCCGGCATCGACCTGATGGTCGAGATCCTTGGCCAAAAGCTACCTGCCCAGGTGGCTGAAAGCTGCCTGTACGACCCGATGAACCTGCTGGTGAAGGGGCGGTCATGAGCAACGAACAGGTGAGAAGTCGACGACGCAGTGCCGCAAGCGCAAGCGACCCTATTCTGGCATCACTGATGGATCATTCTGGCTTCATATCCGCAAAGGCCATCCGTATATAGTTTTTTCGATCCCGACCCTTGACCGACAACTTAGGACACACCATGACCAAGTATTTGATTTCTCTGCTGCTTCTGTGTTTCGCAACCGCGCCTGCGATGGGCCAAACGGCATTTCCGGCGAAGCCGGTGACAATCATCGTGCCGTTCCCTGCGGGCGGTGCGCTTGATATTGTGGCCAGGGTGCTGGCAAAGGAAATGGCCCCCCTGATCGGGCAACCTGTGTTGGTTGACAACCGGGTTGGCGCGGCTGGAACCATTGGTTCGGCAGCCGTTGCAAAGGCACTGCCAGACGGGTATACGCTGCTGTTTGGATCTTTGGCCACCCATGCACTGGGCCCAGCCCTTTACCCCAAGATCCAGTATGACGCGCTGAAGGATTTCAGCCCGATCACTCAAGTGACGAGTGCGCCACTGGTTTTCGCCAGTTCAGCAACAATTCCGGCCACTTCTGTCGCACAAGTCATCGCGCTGGCAAAGAGCAAGCCCGGCACGCTGAATTACGCGTCGTCCGGCGTCGGGACGGCGGACCACCTGGCGGGAGCACTGTTTGCAGCCACCACCGGGATCAATGTGGTCCACGTTCCCTACAAAGGCGGTGCTGAAGCTAAGACGGCATTGATTACGGGGGAATCGTCGTACACGATAACGAACGTACAACTGGCGCTCCCGCAGATCCAGGCTGGCTCACTTCGGGCCTTGGCAGTAACAGGACCGCGCAAGCTGGCAGTGCTCCCGGACACCCCGACGTTGGCAGAAGCTGGAATAACAGGTGTAGAAGTCACCACATGGTTCGGGCTGTTCGCGCCGGCCAATACGCCGGTCGATATCGTGAACAGACTCAGCCGTGACGCCCAGACAGCGTTGAAGAGCATGCGCGAACGGCTGCTTGCGCAAGGCGACGAGCCGGTGGGTTCCTCGCCTGCGCAATTCGCCGAGTTTGTGAGCGCCGAGCATCGCAAATGGGGCAAGGTCGTTCGCGACGCCAATATCAAACTCGATTGAACTGTGATGCACTCCACTCCGCCCAATGTGCTGCTGCTGATGGCTGACCAGCTGACCGCTTCAGCCCTTCCGTCCTACGGAAATCAGGTATGCAAGGCTCCGCATCTTTCGCGCCTGGCGTCTACCTCCACAGTGTTTGAGAACGCCTATTGCAATTTCCCGCTCTGTGCGCCAGCGCGATATGCGCTGCTGACGGGCCAACTCGCAAGTCGCGTCGGCGGGTATGACAACGCCAGTGAACTCTCAGCTGCAACGCCAACATTGCCCTATTACCTTTCGGCTCTTGGCTACGAGACCAGCCTGGTCGGGAAAATGCACTTTGTGGGCCCTGACCAGCTGCATGGTTTTCATGAGCGGTTGACCACGGACATCTATCGAGCTGACTTCGGGTGGACTCCGAACTGGCTGATCAATCCACCAGACGGTCCTGCCGGCATGAGCATGCGCAGCGTCGTGGAAGCTGGCATATGTGTTCGCAGCCTGCAGTTCGACTATGACGATGATGTTGCCAACAAGGCGGTGCAGAAAATACATGATCTGGCGCGGCGCCAGAACAAGCAGCCTTTTTTCCTGACCGCATCATTTACGCATCCTCACAACCCCTACGTCACGACGAGGCAATGGTGGGACAAGTACCAGGATGACGCCATCGATTCACCCAAGGTTCCTCCGATTCCTTTTGGCGAACGTGACCCCCATTCGCAGCGCTTGTCTTGGCTGTTTCGACAGGACGAGCATCTCATCACGGACGACCATGTGCGGACTGCGCGGCACGCCTACTACGCCAACATCAGCTACGTCGATGACCAGATTGGCAGGATTCTGGCTACGCTCAAGGAGACCGGCCTTGATGAAAACACGATCGTTATCTTCACGTCCGACCATGGCGAAATGCTTGGCGAACGCGGCCTTTGGTACAAGTACACCCTGTTGGAGCCGGCGATCAAGGTTCCGCTGATAGTTCACGTGCCCGGACTTGCTCCCAGGAGCATTGCCGATGTCGTTTCCCATGTGGACCTGTTGCCGACACTGCACGATCTGGTAACAGAAAAATCACCCATTGAAGCAGTCGATGCGCTTGATGGAACAAGCTTTGCGCAGTTGCTCCATGGGCAAAGGCGGCCCGATAGCGCCAACGTGTTTGCAGCCGAGTTCACGGGCGAAGGCGCGATCGCTCCAATGGTTGCCGTGCGAAAGGGCGATCACAAGTTGATCGTATCGCTGGTCGATCCTCCCCAGCTTTTTGATCTGGCCGCTGATCCGCTGGAATTGTCCAACCTGGCGGGCCGTGAAGATGTCCGAGAGATCGAATCCGCGCTTCTGGCTGAAGTGGACAGGCGCTGGCAACTCGACGAGTTGAATGCGAACGTGTTGAGTAGCCAAAAGAGGCGCCGATGGATACAACAGCAGCTGTCTGCCGCGGACCGGGATGAATGGAATTTTCAGCCCTTCACAGATGCCGCGAAGCAGTACGTTCGGGGAGGCAAACAGTCGAGCCCTACCCTTGTCAAGGGACTCGCCCGCTATCCTTACGTCAGCCCCAAATTGCCGGACACGCCTCGCGAACCGGACTGAGGTGCCTGCGGGGGTCAGTTAGCCGAAAGGAAGTCTGGCGGGGGATAGGAAATTCACGTTGTTTATGACGAATTGCTACTCAGCCACCAATTGACACGCTGATCAACCTCGTAGTCAGGTGCGGGTTGCGCTGCCAGATCACCGTCCATCTCGACCGCAGCATTCTCAACCGGTTGCGCATCGCGGTCATCCCACAGGGGTTCGCTGCGGGCCGGTGGGATGACGGTACCCATGTCCGCTTTGGAATAGGAAAGTTAAACCTGCCATTTCCGCCTTCAGTCTGTTGCTGCCACTGAAATCTTCCAGCTCAGGTTGGGTCCGGGCACTACCGCCGTCTCCGGTGACAGGCCGCGGTTCCCCGCTGCACCACCCGGTCCGTTACCAATACATCCCCCGGCGCCACCACACCCGCTCCCCTCACCCGTTCATACAACGGCGCAAAGTCGATCTTTGCCAACCCCAGCAGATCGTCCAGGTTATCCAGCACGAAATACGTCTCCTGAAAATCGTCGATGCGATAGTCGGTCCGCATGACCCGCTCCAGGTCGAAAATCACCCGGTTCGGCGACGGGTCATCCAGCGCGAACACGCTTTCGGTAAGCGACGAGGCAATGCCCGAGCCGTAGATGCGCAGGCCGCCGTGTTCGCGCACGAGGCCGAACTCGATGGTGTACCAATACACGCGCGCCAGGTGCTCCAGCACGCCGAGCTGCTTCGCGCGCAGGCCGCCCACACCGTAGGCCTGCACGAAATCAGCGATCACCGGGTTCATCAGCATCGGCACGTGGCCGAACACGTCGTGGAACACGTCCGGCTCTTCCAGGTAGTCGAGCTGGTCGGCGCGGCGGATGAACTGGCCGGCGGGGAAACGCCGGTGCGCCAGGTGTTCGAAGAAAACTTCGTCGGGCACCAGGCCAGGCACCGCGACGATCTGCCAGCCGGTGCGCGGCAAAAGCACTTCGTTGAGGGCGCGAAAGTCGGGGATGGTGCTGGCGTCCATCGGCAAGCGGCGCATGCCGTCGACGAACGCATCACAGGCGCGGCCCGGCAGCAGCGCGCTCTGGCGCTCGAACAGGGTGCGCCAGACCGCGTGGTCCTGCGCGCGGTAGTTGTCCCAGCCCTGGTCGATGGTCCAGTCAGGGCTCTGCGGCTGCAAGCCGGCTGCGGCTCCGTGCTTCATGACGGACAGCTCAGGCCGTCTGGATTACGCCGCGTTCGACCTGGTCGCGCTCGATGGATTCAAACAGGGCCTTGAAGTTGCCCTCGCCAAATCCCTCGTCGCCCTTGCGCTGGATGAACTCGAAAAACACCGGGCCAAGCAGCGTGTTGGAAAAGATCTGCAACAGCAGGCGCTGTCTGCCACCGGCGGTGGAGCCGTCGACCAGAATGCCGCGCGCCTGCAATTCGGCCACCGGCTCGCCGTGGCCGGGCAAACGCGTGTCCAGGTTGGCGTAGTACTTGGCCGAAGGCGCCGTCATCAGCGGAACGCCGGCGCGGCGCAGGCTGTCGACGCTGGCATAGATGTCGTCGCACAGCAGCGCTATGTGCTGTATGCCTTCGCCGTTGAACTTGAGCAGGAACTCCTCGATCTGCCCGGCGCTGCCCGACGCCTCTTCGTTGAGCGGGATGCGGATCTTGCCGTCCGGCGCGGCCATGGCTTTCGACGTGAGACCGGTGTATTCGCCCTTGATGTCGAAGAAGCGCATTTCGCTGAAGTTGAACAGGCTCTCGTAGAACCTTGCCCAGTACGCCATCCGGCCCCGGTACACGTTGTGCGTCATGTGGTCAACGATCTTGAAGCCGTGTCCGACGGGATGGCGATCGACGCCCTCGATGAAATCGAAGTCGATGTCGTAGATGGCCTTGCCTTCCTCGAACCGGTCGATCAGGTACAACGGCGCGCCACCGATGCCCTTGATGGCCGGCAGGTGCAGCTCCATCGGGCCGGTGCGCAACTCCACCGGCTGTGCGCCAAGTTCCAACGCGCGCTCGAACGCCACGCGCGAGTTCTTCACGCGGAACGCCAGGCCGCAAGCCGACGGCCCGTGCTCGGCAGCGAAGTACGAGGCCACGCTGCGCGGCTCGCGGTTCACAATGAAGTTGATGTCGCCCTGGCGGTACAGCGAGACGTCCTTGGAACGGTGCTCGGCTACGCGGGTGAAGCCGAGCATCTCGAACACGGGCTCGAGCGTATTGGCGGTGGGCGAGGCAAATTCGACGAACTCGAATCCCATCAGGCCCATCGGGTTGTTGTCCGTCGCATTGCTCATGGCGTCATCTCCTGGTGTGCTTGGCGGCATAGGTGGCCGCATGCCGTCATCGTAAGCAGAATCGCGCGCAATGGGTTCGCTTTGTGGTACATCTTGGCGCTCCGCCATCGAACAGGATTGCACGAATATGACCAAACCCGGCAGGATATTGCATCAGGTGGAACTCGACCGTACCGACCTGCGCATCCTGGCGTTCCTCCAGGAGCATGGGCGCGCCACCAATCTGGAACTGGCGCAGGCGGTGAACCTGAGCCCTTCGCAGAGCCTGCGCCGGCACCGCCAGCTGGAAGAGGCTGGTGTCATCCGGGGCTACGCCGCGCGCCTGGACGCGGTGGCGCTCGGCCTGGGCGTGGTGGCCTTCGTGCACGTGGCGATGGACAAGGGCCAGCATGCCAACCTGCGCAAGTTCACCCAGGCCGTGCGGGAGCTGGCCGGGGTGCAGGAGTGCTTCTCCGTGACCGGCGACTTCGACTACGTGCTCAAGGTGGTGGAGCGCGATCTCAAGAGCCTGTCACGCTTCCTGATGGATACTTTGATGGCCTTGCCCGGCGTCAACAGCGTTCGCTCGAGTGTCTGCCTGGACGAGATCAAGCAGACATCCACCCTGCCGCTGCCGCCGCTGACACGGAGCTAGGTTCACAGCAAGGAAATCATGAACGACATTATCATCACCAATGCCCGCGTGTTCGACGGCCACTCGGCCGACTGCGAGGAGGGCGTTTCGGTACGCGTGGCCGATGGCCGCATCCGGGAGATCGGCCGCGCCCTCGCCGCCGGCCCCACGGCCCAGGCGTTCGACGCGCGCGGCCGCACGCTGATGCCGGGGCTGATCGACTGCCATATCCACGCCTACGCCAGTTCCCTGTCGGTGCAGCTGGTCGAGACCCAGGGCGACGCGTACCGCGCCGCGCATGCCCTGCGCATGCTGGAACACGCCCTGTCCTGCGGCTTCACGACGGTGCGCGACATGGCAGGCGGCAACCATTCGCTGGCACGGGCCGTGGCCGACGGCCTGGTCAAGGGCCCGCGCTACCTGTACGCCGGCCGCGCCTTGTCAATGACCGGCGGTCACGGTGACATGCGCGCCCTGGAAGCGGCGCCGCGCTACACCAGCGCATGCGCCTGCGACGGTGGCCTGTTCAGCAACGTGTTCGGCGTCGTCGCCGACGGCGTGGACGAATGCCTGCGCGCCACGCGTGAGGAACTGCGCATGGGCGCGCACTGCATCAAGATCATGGGCTCCGGCGGCGTGGTGTCCCCTACCGACCCCTACTGGATGAACCAGTACCGCGAGGACGAGATCCGCGCCATTGTGCAGGAGTGCGAGGCGCGTCGCACCTATGCCACAGCGCATTGCCACCCGGCCAGCGCGATCCGCCGCTGCGTCGAATTCGGCGTCACGCGCATCGAGCACGGCAGCCTGATCGACGCGGCCACCGCCGGCTTCGTGGCCGAGCGCGGCGCCTATGTGACGCCCACGCTGGTGACCGCCGTGGCGTTGATGGAGACCGGGCGCGAACTCGGAATGGCGGCTGAGAGCCTGCGCAAGTGCGAATTCGTCACCAACGGCATGTGGGAGGGGCTGGAGCACATGCGCGCGGCCGGCGTCAAGCTGGCCTTCGGAACCGATCTGATGGGCAAGCTGCATACGCAGCAATGCCGCGAGTTCACGCTGCGCAGCCGCGTCTTCACGCCGCTCGAGATCCTGCGCCAGGCGACTTCGACGGCGGCCGAGTTGCTCATGATGGCCGGCGAGATCGGCTGCGTGGCGCCCGGCGCCTGCGCCGACCTGATCCTGGTTGACGGGGACCCGCTGCAAGACATCGCCCTGCTGGCCCAGAACGGCGAACGCCTGGAACTCATCGTGCGCGGCGGCGCGGTCGTGAAGTGCCGGCTGTGAATCCCGGCGCGCGTTTCACCTGCTGCATACCGGTGCGCGGCGCCGCCGCTCAGAGCGTGCGCCGCAGCGCCTCGAAGAACAGTTCCGACTGCGCTCGCTCGCCTATAGCCTGCTCGTGGACACGGCGGGCGAGCTGCGGGTCCACCGGCGCCAGCGGGCGCCCCGTCGATTGCGCCAGCACCTGGGTCATGCAGGCGCGCTCCAGGTAATACAGGTCGTCGTAGGCGTGGTCGATGCGCGCGCCGCAGACCACCACCCCGTGATTGCCCAGAAAACCGATGTCGGCGTTGCGCAGCACGCCCGCGATGCGCTCGCCCTCCGAGGCGTCCAGTGCCAGGCCGTTGTAATGCGCGTCCACGGCCGTGCGTCCATGGAAGCGCATGGCGTTCTGCGACAGCGTGGTGTCCAGGGCGCGGTCGGCCGTCAGCGTGAGCGCGCTCGCGTAAGGCATGTGGGTGTGCAGCACGCAGGCCTTGGCGCAGATGCGGTGGATGGCTGCATGGATGAACATGGCCGTGGGTTCCACCGCGTGCCGGCCCGCCAGGCATTCGCCCCCGGCGTTGACCATCACGATGTCTTCGCCCTGGACCTCGCTCCACATCAGGCCGCGCGGGTTCAGCAGGAAGCGGCCCGAACGGTCAGGCAGCTCGATGCTGAAGTGGTTGCAGACGCCCTCGCCCAGCCCGTGGTGGGCGGCCGCGCGCAAGGCCAGCGCGAGATCGTCGCGCAGGCGCTGGACCGGGGGTGAGGCGAAATCGGTGGTGTGCTGGCTGGCCGTCAAGGTTCGCTCCGGGAAAACACGGTGGATACCCGGAGTATCGGCGGGCGCGGACCCCGGCACGAGCCGTAGCCGGGAGCGAGGCGAAATCACCCAGGAGCGACAATCGACCTATGGCCCCCGCTCCCAGCATTCGCCGCACCTTGCGGCACCCCCAGTTCAGGGCTCTCTGGGCCAGCGGCTCCATCTATTTCGTCGGCAACGCCATGCAGACCATGGCGGCGGCCTGGATGATGGTCGAGATGACCGGCTCGTCCTTCCTCGCCGCGCTGGTGCAGACCGCGGTGTTCCTGCCGATGTTCCTGTTTTCGCTGCCGGCCGGGGTACTGGCTGACATCACCGACCGGCGCCGCCTGATTCTGCTGGCGCTCGGCGTGCAGGCTGGCATCGGTACCCTGCTGGCCGGGCTGATACTCGGCCATGTAGGCGGCGCTGGAACGATACTTTTTTTCATCTTCCTGTCGGGCTGCTGCACTGCGCTCCTGTCGCCCGCCTGGAACTCGTCGGTTGGCGACTCCGTGCCGCGCCACGAGCTGCCGCAAGCCATCACGGCGGTCGGCATCGCCTACAACGCGGCGCGCGCCATCGGCCCGGCTATCGGAGGGTTCGTGTTCCTGCACCTGAGCGGTGGCTGGAACTTTGTGCTGGCGGTCTTCAGCACCCTGTTCATGATGCGTGCCATCTGGCGCTGGCCGCCCAAGCCCCATCCGCCCACCCGGCTGCCGGCGGAGCGGCTATGGGGTGGCATGCTCAGCGCGCTGCGGTTTGCCTGGCATTCCCACATTGTGTTTTCGCAGCTGCTGCGGGCCGGTGCCTACAGCGCCGCCGGTTCGGCCCTGTGGGCGCTGCTGCCAGTCATTGGGCAACAGCAGCTCAACCTGGGCGCGGCGGGGTTTGGTTTGATGATGGGCTGCCTGGGCACGGGCGCGGTCATCGCCGGCTTCCTGATCGCGCGGCTGCGCGCCCGCTTTGGCCTGGAGAGCCTGGTGGCCGGCGGTTGCCTGCTGTTTGCGCTGGTCATGCTCACCGCCGCCTTTTCCGAGTGGGACCCTCCGGTATACGTGGCCCTGGTACTGGGCGGTGGCGCCTGGATGGGCGTGATGTCGACCTTCAATACCGCCACCCAGACCAGTGTGCCGCCCTGGGTACGCTCACGCGCCGTCGCCATGCATACCCTCAGCGCGCTGGGCGCGTTTGCCATTGGTTCGGCATTCTGGGGCGCCTTGTCAGATCTGGTAGGGCTGTCGTATGCACTCAGCGTCGCCGCGGTGTGCATGGCAGTCGGGCCGCTGATGGCGCGGCGTTTTCCGCTGCGCATGGGCGAGACCGGGGAAGTGACACCCGCCACGCCGTGGGAGGACCTGTTCCTGGCGCATGAGCCCGATCCGGCCGCGGGGCCGGTGGCAGTGGAGGTGGGTTATCGCATCCACCCGGCCAACGCCGAAGATTTTTTGTCTGCGATCAGCCAGATGCGCGCCCCGCGTCGCCGCGACGGCGCCACCTTGTGGCGCGTCTACCGCGACCTGTCCGACCCGTCCCGCTATGTGGAGCGCTTTATCGTGACCTCCTGGGCCGACTACCTGCACCAGCGCGCCCGCACCACGCAGGCAGACCAGGAAATCGAGACGCACCTTCGCACGTTCCTGCTCGACGGCGAATCGGTGACGATGCAGCACTATATTGCCGAGCGCTGACGCGCCAGCCAATCAGCGTCGCCTTGATCCTGCGCAAAACCATGGCGCAAAAGCATCCCTAAGCTACTTGGGTCTCGAATGCGGGGATCAACCACCTGCACTTGGCGCCCTGATGCAACCCGATTTCATCCCCCACCCCCATATCGACAACACCTGTGCCCGTTGGCTGGACTCCAGCGGGCTGCGCCCGTTCGCCTTGGCTGGCAGAACCTTGCTGCCCATCGTGCAGGGCGGCATGGGCATCGGCGTTTCCGCGCACCGCCTGGCCGGAACCGTGTGCGCGCTGGGCGGCATGGGCACCATCTCTTCGGTCGATTTGCGCCGCCACCACCCCGATTTGATGGAAAAGACGCGCGGCCTCCCGCCAGGAGCCCAGGCCAAGGAAGCCATCGATGCCGTCAACCTGGAGGCGCTGGCACGCGAGATCGCCGCCGCCCGCCGACTGGCAGGCGGGCGTGGCCTGCTGGCGATCAACGTCATGCGCGCCGTGACGGCGTACGGGCCATCAGTTTCCCGTGCGCTGGAGTGCGGCATCGACGCCGTGGTGGTGGGCGCCGGGTTGCCGCTCGACTTGCCAGATCTGGCGCAGGACCATCCGAAGGCCGCGCTGGTACCCATCCTTTCCGATGCCCGTGGCGTGCAGTTGCTGGTGCGCAAGTGGGAGCGCAAGAAGCGCCGACCGGACGCGATCGTGCTGGAGCACCCGCGCCTCGCCGGCGGCCACCTGGGTGCGGCGAAAATCGCCGACCTGGCCGATCCGCGCTTTGATTTCGAGAACGCCATACCCCAGTCACTGGCGTTCCTGCGCTCCGCCGGCCTGGAGGCCGAGGTGCCGCTGATCGCTGCGGGCGGAATCCGCAGCTGCGAAGACATCGCCCGGGTGCAGGCGCTGGGTGCCGCCGCGGCGCAACTGGGCACACCGTTCGCCGTGACTGAGGAAGGCGACGCCCACGTCGACTTCAAGCGCGTGCTGGCCCAGGCCCGTGATAGCGACATAGTGGAGTTCACCAGCGTGGCAGGGCTGCCGGCGCGCGCGGTTGCGACGCCATGGCTGCGCGCCTATCTGAAGATTGAACACAAGCTGCAGGCGGTTTGCCATGCCAAGTCGCGCTGCACCAAGAGCTTCGACTGCCTGGCCCAGTGCGGGCTGCGCGATGGCCTCGCCGGCTGGGGCCAGTTCTGCATCGACAGCCAGCTTGCGGCCGCACTGCGCGGCGATGTCAGGAAGGGGCTGTTCTTTCGTGGCGCCGGCGCCCTGCCCTTTGGCGACCAGATCCGCAGCACCCGCGATCTGGTGCGCAAACTGCTGACCCCTGCAGCGCTGTCCGTCGCTACATGACGGTAGGGGCTCTCATTTACGAAGCCGGCCATTGCCGGGAGAATCGGTGTGCACACCGGTTCGCGCTGCGCAACCATCGATCCAGAGGTTCTTCATGTCCAGACAAACCCGGAGCCGCCCGGCGGCCCAGACCGCGCTGCCCGCTCAAGCCATCAGCGGCGAAGTCCTGCGCGAAAAGTACGCCAAAGGCGACGAGCAAAGCGCCGACGATGTGAACCGGCGCGTGGCGCGCGCCCTCGCCGAAGTCGAACCACCCGCACAGCGTGCCCACTGGGAGGCGCGCTTCCTGCACGCGCTGCAACAGGGGTTCCTGCCGGCCGGGCGTATCCAGTCGGCCGCGGGCACCAACCTTTCCGCCACCCTGATCAACTGCTTCGTGCAGCCGGTGGGAGATTCCATCGCCCAGATCGAAGACGGGTTCCCCGGCATCTACACCGCGCTCACGCAGGCCGCCGAAACCATGCGCCGCGGGGGCGGTGTGGGTTACGACTTCTCGCGCATCCGCCCGCGCGGCGCCTGGGTCGGCGGCACCCAGAGCAACGCCTCCGGGCCAGTGAGCTACATGCATGTGTTCGACCGCTCCTGCGAAACCGTGGAGTCGGCCGGCGCGCGGCGCGGCGCGCAGATGGCCGTGCTGCGCTGCGACCACCCCGACATCGAGGAGTTCATACACGCCAAGGACAACGGCGACCTGAAGAACTTCAATATCTCGGTGGGCGTGACCGACGCCTTCATGCGGGCCGTGCAGGGCGACGCCCTGGTGGAACTGGTGCACAAGGTGGAGCCCGGCGCAGCGCAGAAGGATGCCGGCGCGTTTGCCATGACCCAGCCCGACGGCAGCAAGCTGTGGGTCTACCGCAAGCTGCCTGCGCGCGCGATCTGGGACCAGATCATGCGCTCCACCTACGACCACGCCGAGCCCGGCGTCTTGTTCCTCGACCATATCAACAAGGACAACAACCTGTCGTATTGCGAGAGCATCAGCGCGAGCAATCCCTGTGTGACGGCCAATACCTGGGTACTCACAAGTGACGGTCCACGCCAAGTGAGTGACTTGGTTGGCCACGCGTTCACGGCGGTCATCAACGGGCAAGGCTACCCGACCGAATCGAACGGCTTCTTCGCCACCGGCGTCAAGCCCGTCCTGCGCTTGAACACGCGCGCAGGCCACTCGCTTCGGCTTACCGCAGATCATCCAGTGCGCCGGGTGAGGGGTAAGACCCGGCACCTGATTGAAGCCGAATGGGCCAAAGCCGGCGACCTGCGCCCCGGCGACGAGGTACTTCTGCACGACCACCGCGCAATGCTTGGCTGGGATGGTGCACATACAGAAGCGGAAGGCTATCTGCTCGGGCTGCTCGTTGGCGATGGCACATTGAAACCGGACAAGGCGGTACTTTCAGCGTGGGCGCCCGAATTGCGACTGGTGGCGAACGGGCGGCCAGACGGCGATTCGCAGCACAGCGCGAGTGGCATCATGCAGGCGGCTCAAGCGGCAGCCTTCACCTTGCCGCATCGCGCCGATTTCCGAGGCTGGCAGCGCGCGGTTGAAGGTCGCGGCGAGTTCCGGCTTGCGCTGACATCCCTGCGCGACCTCGCTTTTGGACTAGGCATGGCGCCGGGACGCAAGAGCATCACCCCGGCGATGGAGAAGGCCTCTTCCAGCTTCTCGGTGGGTTTGTTGCGCGGTCTGTTCGATGCAGACGGCTCAGTGCAGGGAACGCAGGAAAAGGGCGTGAGTGTGCGCCTGACGCAAGCCAGCTTGGCACTACTTGAAGCGGCGCAACGCATGCTGCTACGCCTCGGAATCGTTGCCAGCATCTATCGCGACCGTCATGCCGCTGGCCCCAAACGCTTACCCGACGGGCACGGTGGCCACCGGGAGTATGAAACTTTGGCGATTCACGAACTTGCGATCAGTGGCGACAACTTGCAAGTCTTCGCGCAGCGGATCGGTTTCGAAGACGATCAAAAGGCGGAACGGCTGGCGCAATCGCTGCAGAACTATCGTCGCGCTGCGAACCGGGAACGCTTCACGGCCATCGTCGAATCGATAGCTGACGATGGAACAGAAGCCGTCTATGACGTCACCGTCTGCGAGGTTCATGCTTTTGACGCCAACGGGCTGGTTGTACACAACTGCGCTGAACAGCCACTGCCTGCCTACGGCTGCTGCTGCCTCGGCTCGATCAACCTGACGCGCTTCGTGCGCAATCCCTTCGAGGCCGATGCCAGCTTCGACGCGGCAGGATTCGCCGACGTGGCCGCGGTCGCCACCCGCATGCTCGACAACGTGCTCGACGTCACCGTCTGGCCGCTGCCCGAACAGCAGGCCGAGGCGCGCAACAAGCGCCGTGTGGGGCTTGGCTTCACCGGCCTGGGCGATGCGCTGGTGATGCTCAACCTGCGCTACGACAGCGAGGCGGCACAAGCCCAAGCGCGTGTGATCACCGAAGTGATGCGGGACGCGGCCTACGCCGCCTCGGTGGAACTGGCGCGCGAACGTGGCGCCTTTCCGCTGTTCAACGCCGACCTGTACCTGAGCGGCCAGAGTTTTGCGTCGCGCCTGCCCCACGTGCTCAAGGAGCGCATCCGCTCCGATGGCCTGCGCAACTCGCACCTGCTGTCGATCGCCCCCACCGGCACCATCAGCCTGGCCTTTGCCGACAACGCCAGCAACGGCATCGAGCCGCCCTTCAGCTGGACCTACACGAGGCGCAAGCGCATGGCCGACGGCAGCGTCAAGGAATACGCGGTGGAAGACCATGCCTGGCGCCTGTACCGGCACCTGAAGGGCGCCGACGCGCCGCTGACCGACGCCTTTGTGACCGCGCTGGAGATGAGCGCGCAGGCCCATGCCCAGATGGTGGCGGCGGTGGCGCCGTGTATCGACTCCGCTATCTCCAAGACGGTGAACGTGCCGGCCGACTACCCTTACGCCGACTTCATGGATCTCTACATGCAGGCCTGGTCGTCCGGCCTGAAAGGGCTGGCCACCTACCGGCCGAACGATGTGCTGGGCTCGGTGCTCAGTACAGGCGCCAGCCCGGCCGCCGCCGCGCCCATGACCATCAACGACGCGAACCGGCGCCTCGCGCTGGAGCGTCTGCCAGCACCGGTGTTGTCATCGCTGCGCTGGCCGGGCCGCCCCGAGTTGCCGGCCGGTAATCCGGCCTGGACCTTCATGGTGCACCACCCGTTCGGCGACTTCGCGCTGTTCGTGGGCGAGCTGGCACCCGAAGAAGGCGGGCCGCCGCGGCCGTTCGAAGTGTGGGTGAACGGCGCCGAGCAGCCGCGCGGCCTTGGCGCGCTGGCCAAGACCTTGTCGATGGATCTGCGCGCGAACGATCCGGCCTGGCTGCAGCTCAAGCTCGACGCACTGGCCACGGTGGCCGAAGAGCGCTCCTTCGAGATGCCGTTCCCGCCCGACGGCGAGAAGCGTCTGTTCCCTGGCGTGGTGGCGGCCACCGCTGCCGTGGTGCGCTGGCGCTGCGAACAGCTCAAGGCCCTGCCCGACCCGGCGCGCAACGTGCCCACGCCCGTGCTCGACGCCATGTTCAGCCGCCAGGAGCCGCTCACCGGCCCTTCCGGCACGCTGGCCTGGGCGGTGGACGTGGACAACCCGGGAACCGGCGAGAGCTTCACGCTGACGCTGAAGGAAATCACCCTGCCCGGCCACGACGGCCACCCGGTGACCCGGCCCTGCGCCGTCGGTTTCTCCGGCAACTACCCGCGCGCGCTCGACGGCCTGGCGCGCCTGCTCTCGCTGGACATGCGCGTGATCGACCCGGCCTGGATCGGCATGAAGCTGCGCAAACTGCTCAATTACGCCGAGCCCTTGGGCCACTTCATGGCCTTCGTGCCCGGACTGCCGCACCACGAGCGACGCCAGCAGACCTGGCCGTCCACCGTGGCGTATCTGGCGCGGCTCATCATCCACCGCTACGCGATGCTGGGTGTGCTGGACGAACAAGGATTCCCGGTGCGGGAGATGGGGGTGCTGGAGACGCCGGGGGAACGGGAACCGGCCACCGTGCTGGCTGGCAAGCCGTGCCCGGAGTGCGGCAACCCGACGGTGATCAAGAAGGATGGGTGCGACTTCTGTACGGCTTGCGGGTATGTGGGGCAGTGTGGGTGAGGTTGTGGCCTTCATCAACACCGGCTTCCTGGACCGCACCGGCGACGAGATGCACAGCGCCATGTACGCCGGGCCGATACGGCGCAACGGCGACATGGAGAACAGCCAGTGGATCGCCGTCTACGAGCGCCGCAACACGCTGATCGGACTGGAGTGCGGCCTGCGCGGCAAGGCCCAGATCGGCAAGGATATGTGGACCATGCCAGACCTGATGGCG
>JANNDB010000685.1:0-3292 GCA_031387285.1 Betaproteobacteria bacterium
AGATCGGGTCCAACCCGGAAAACGGCTCGTCAACCATGATCAGATCCGGGTCCAGCGCAATGGCGCGCGCCAGTGCGATGCGCCGCGCCATTCCACCCGACACCTCGGCGGGCATCAGGTCACGCGCGCCGCGCAGGCCGACGGCGTTGAGCTTCATCAACACGATGTTGCGGATGATGGACTCGGAAAGGTCGGTATGTTCGCGCAGCGGAAGGGCGACGTTCTCGAACACCGAGAGGTCGGGAAACAGGGCGCCGTACTGGAACAGCACACCCATGCGCCGCCGCACCGCGTACAGCTGCCCGGTATCAAGCCCGGAAATGTCCTGGCCGTCAAACAGCACGGTACCCGACTGCGCCAGGTGTTCACCGCCAATCAGACGCAGGGTGGTGGTCTTGCCGCCGCCCATCGGTCCGATCAGCGCCGTGACCTTGCCGCGCGGAATCTGCAGCGTCACGCCCTCGAGTACCTTGTGGTCTGTGTAGGCGAAATGCAGGTCGCGTATGTCGACAAGCGGGGATGGTTCGGAATCTGGCATGGTCAATCGGATCCGCTATTGTGCAGTGCTGCCGGCGCCCGCCTGGGGCCGCCGGGCCGGATCGAGCAGCAGGGCGAGCTGGCGCGATTGCGCCACCAGGGTGCCGCGCGAATCCCACAACGCGCCGTCTTCGACCAGGCGGCCGTCCTGCATGTCCTGGGTAGTGAACTGCCCCAGTATCCAGCCCGGCGCAGGACGGGCGCGCAGGTGCACCGTGAGTTCAATGGTTGGCACCCAGCCAACCGGCCCGACCATGCTGAATATCGCCGGCGGAAAAGCATCGGCAAACAGCATGCAGGCCAGCGCATCGGGTGGGCGCCCATCTCGAAAACGGATCCAGCCCGCCATGCGCGCCACACCGCCCGGGCTGCGCGGCGCCGTGGCAGGGTCGAGACGGATGTCGAGCATCTCCATGAGTGGCAGCACGACACCCTGTTGCGCGTCGGGACGCGGCACGCACTGCTGCGGCGTGGCAATCGTGGGCGGCGCAATTGTCAAAACGGGTGGGCCCGACTCTGCCAGGTTGCCCAGGGCAGCCAGCACCTCGATGCGCGCCGTGCCCTGCTGTGCGAGCGTGCCGCGCACGGTGCTCACGCTGCGGCCACTGCGTACCAGCGTGGTGTCCACCGTGCAGGCTTGCCCGGCCAGGCCGGGGCGCAGGTAGTGCGCCGTGACGCTCAAAGGGTCGCCGTGGCCGGATGCCACCTGCCGCAACGCGGCCACGGCCAGCGCCATCAGGTAACCGCCATTCGGGTTGCTGCCAATGCTCCACACCGCGTGCACATGCCCGCTCATGCGACCCTGCTCCACTGGCGCCATGCGGGTGTGATTGTCAAATTGGTTCATGACCTGATTTTCCACGGCGCCTAGAAAACACCCATCACCAGCCCGTTCGCCAGGGCCTCGCCCAGTTCCTCACACGCCAGCAGGTCGGCGGCAGCGATGTGCTTGGGCGCGAGAATCGCCTCGGCGGTCTGGGCGTGCGTGTTTACGATGCGCGACGCTGCCACCCGGCGCAGGCGCCAGCCGGTGGCGATACGCTCCACCTGACGCACGGCATTGCTGCCGTCGCTGCCCGCGCAAACCAGCAATGCGTACGGCCGGCCTTCGATGCGCCCGAGCGCGCCGTAATAGCTGCGGTCGAAAAAGTCCTTCATGACACCCGCCATCGCGGCCAGGTTCTCGGGGGTGGCGAACAGGTAGGCACTGGCCTGCAGCAGGTCGTGCGCGCCAGCGTCACATGCGCGCAGCAGGCGCACCCGCAGACCCGTCACGCGGCGCGCCGCACGGTCGGCGGCCTGCGCCATCTGCGCGGTGCCACCGGTCATCGAGTGGTAGACAATCAACAGCGTCGGCTCGGCGGGAACAGGCATGGGGCGGCAGGCAGTGTTGCTTCATGGTACTGCCTACAATCCGCCCTTGCCTACCAGCACCATGCAGTTCGACTCCACCTTACGCGGCCGCATCGAGTCCAACCTGCGCGGGTTCGATGTCCGTGGCGCTGCATCCTCTTCACACCGCGCTGCGGCCGTTGCCGTCGCCGTGACCGAAGAAGGTTGGGGCGCCGACGTCGAGGGCGTCGTGCGACCGTCTGCCTGGAGCACCGATGCGGCCCTGATACTGACGCGACGAGCCACCGCTTTGGGACGCCATGCCGGGCAGTGGGCCCTGCCGGGTGGGCGCATCGACCCGGGCGAGAGCGCCGAAGAGGCTGCGCTGCGGGAACTATTCGAGGAGGTCGGCCTCCAACTTTCCAGCGAAGACATTCTGGGCCGGCTCGATGACTATGTCACCCACTCCGGGTTTGTCATGACTCCCGTGGTGGTGTGGGCGGGCGCCGCCACAGCCTTGTGCGCCAACCCCGGCGAGGTGGCCAGTATTCACCGCATTCCCGTGAACGAATTCATGCGCAAGGACGCTCCCCTGCTCGACGCGATCGGCGACAGTGCCCACCCTGCCCTGCGCATGCCGGTGGGCAAGCACTGGATCGCCGCGCCCACGGCAGCGGTGCTCTACCAGTTTCGTGAACTGTGTATTGCCGGGCAGGCGACGCGCGTCGCGCATTTCGAACAGCCGCTGTTCGCGCGCAAGTGAGCCCCCAGGTGCACATCGGCTCCCTTGACCGAACCCTGCGTGCCGCCGCTCTGTTGCTTCTGCTGGGGCTGGCAGCCAATGCGGGTGCGCAGGCCCTAGCGGTCGCAGTACCCGGCCCAGTGCCGATGGTTCCGTTTTCCAGTATGGCGCCGGGCGCACCCGCGCCACCGTGGCGCGTGGCCGGCTTGCCCAAACAGAGCAAACCCCTGACCCATTTCGAAATCACCAACCACGCCGGTAGATCGGTCCTGGAAGTGTTGTCCGAGCACGCCTACGGCAACCTGGTTTTCGACATGCCCTCCGGATTGCGGCCCGCCGGGCTGCACCTGCGCTGGAGCTGGCGGCTCGAGCGCGGGCTGGGGCGCAGCGACCTCCACACCAAGGCAGGCGACGATACGGCACTCAAGGTCTGCGCCCTGTTTGACATGCCGTTGGACGGCCTGCGGCTGGGCGAGCGCACCATGCTGCGGCTCGCCCGCAGCCTGACTGGCGAGCATCTGCCGGCTGCGACGCTGTGTTATGTGTGGGATCGCAGCCTGCCAGTGGGCACGGACTTGCCGAATGCCTTCACCGCGCGGGTGCACTATCTTGTCGTCACCAGCGGCGACGCACGCCCCGGCCAATGGATCACCCTGGAGCGTGATCTGGCAGCAGATTTCC
>JANNDB010000688.1:0-2126 GCA_031387285.1 Betaproteobacteria bacterium
GACATGGCCCTGGGCGCGGTGATCGGCCAGCTGCTGTAGCGCATACACGCCCGGAGCCGTGCCGGGCCTGTTCTTGGGCCGTCCGATGGCGTTTGAAGTTCGTATTCTTCCGATAATTTGTCCTCCATTCCTCCGGAGACACCCATGATCGGTTACACCACGGTCGGCACCAACGATCTGCCGCGCGCCATTGCCTTCTACGATGCGCTGTTTGCCGAAGTCGGCATCAAGCAAATTGCGAAATTCCAGCGCGGCGTCGGCTGGGGCATGAGCATGGACAAACCCTGCTTTTCCGTGATGATGCCGTTCGACGGCAAGCCCGCCACGGTCGGCAACGGCACCATGATCGGTCTGGCGCTACAGAAGCAGGAGCAAGTGAAGGCGCTGCACGCCAAGGCGCTGGCACTCGGCGGCAAGGACGAAGGCGCTCCTGGCGACCGCGGGGGCGGCTTTTACGGCGCTTACTTCCGTGACCCGGACGGGAACAAGATCGCGGCCTTCTCCATGGGTTGAGGCGCGCGTACGCGCGCGCTTCGGCGGTTCAGTGCTTGACGGGCAGTTCCCGGGCGGGGCGGACTGGCGCCGTTGCGGGACAACGCTCTCCGACGTCGAGCGGTCAGCAGCCGGACAGGGGTTCAGGTCCTTGGTGGCGCCTCCGACGCACTTTTGAGTCCTGCGGCCTCCATGGCGATATAGCGGTGCATCAGGCGGCCCGCCAAGGCGCCCACGATCAGTGCGAGCCAACCTTCAAGTTGAAGGCGCAATTCAAGTTTGCAGGCGCTGGGCTCCTGGTTGATGCGGTGACGCGCGGTAACCCGCAAGCCCATGGATCTGGTTTCCCAGGTGAACGACTTGCCGGGTTTCCAACCGGTAATGGTCCACTGCGTCGCCCTGAGTTTGGGCTGCTTGACCAGGATACGGCTTCCAACGCCCAGCGCCGAGTTGTCCAGGCGCTGCACGGTGTCGACCGACCCTGTCCACTGGGGCTACCTTTCCAGGTCGCTCAACACTTCCCAGATTCGCGCGCGTGGAGCATAGATGGAGACGAAATGGGCAAAAGTCTTCACGGTGCGCCATTGTCGCTCCACAGCAGGAAACCAGCACCGTGCGGACCACCGCTGCGCGTGGCGGGGCGCGGGGTGTGCCGTTGGCCGCCAAACGCGCCGCCTGCATACGCGCGAAGTGCCCTTCGGGGTCGCACAAGCGACCGGATCAGGGTTAACCGGGATTGCCCGCAGCAGGCACTCGGACGGAGCATGCTGCCATAGGCGGTGCGTGACACGCGCGGCCAGCCTCAACATGGAGACACCCCGATGGCCCGATCCAAACCCCACGCCGGCGCAGCCGGAACCCACCACAGCGGCCGCCGCCGCACGCTGCAAGCCTTGAGCGCCCTCGCTGCAGCCTCGCTCGGAGTCGGCCACGCCCAGGCCACCGCCTGGCCCACTCGCCCCATCAAGCTGGTGCTGCCCAGCGGGGCCGGGGGCGGCGCCGACATCTTCGCCCGGCCGATGGCGGAGTGGATGGCCAAGGAGCTCGGCCAAACGGTGGTGGTAGACAACAAGCCGGGCGCCAACGGCGTGATCGCCCACGAGGCGGTGGTGCGCCAGCCCGGCGACGGCTACAACCTGGTGATCTCGTTTGCCGCAGCCGTACTGGGCAACAAGGCCATGAACGCGAAGATCCCGCACGACACCATCACCGATCTCAAACCCATCGGCCTGATCGGCGGGGAGGGCGGCAACCTGCTGATATGCACCCCCGCACTGCCCATCCAGAACCTCAAGGACATGCTGGCCTACGCCAAGGCCCAGGGCGCCGGCCTCAATTACGGTTCCTGGGGGGTCGGGTCCGGTGGCCATCTGGTCATGGAAACCTTGCGCGAGAAGACCGGTGTGTCGCTGAACCATGTGCCGTACAAGACAGTGGCGGCGATTCCGCCAGACGTTGTCAGTGGCACACTGGGCGTCTCGACCATCGACGCGGCAACACCGGTGGCCCTGATCAAGGCCGGGCGTCTGCGCGCCATCGCGGCTCTTTCCCCGGCGCGGCTGCCCCAGCTGCCCGACGTGCCCACGATGGCGGAACAGGGTTTCCCGGTCGGTTTCATCCCGTGGTATGGACTG
>JANNDB010000713.1:0-2475 GCA_031387285.1 Betaproteobacteria bacterium
CCAGGCCAATCAGTATTGCCATGCCAATAACTATCCAGATTGTCTCGATGTTCTGCAGAACGCCCAGTTTCCACAGTGCGGCGAGACCGCCCCCGATCACGATGACGAACCCCACAAGATACATTCCTACCCACTTCATGACGCGCCTTCCGGTAAAGCCAGATTCCTGATCCGGACACGGTAATCACGCATATGCGTGCAGTCTGTGTGTTGGCGTACAAACGGATGCACCGCCCGCCAGTAAATGGACTACGCCGCCCGCCGTTTCATCGTGATCGCATGAAACGGACAACTCACCGCACAGGCGCCGCAGGCCGTGCACGCATCCGCATCACCCAATACCGAGAACTTTTCCCAGCGCACCGGCTCCAGGCTCAACAAGTGCAGATCGCAGGCGGCCACGCAGCGTCCGCATCCGGTGCAGCGGTTACGATCAATTTCGGGCAACCGCCCCTGCCGACTGCCTATCACGTTGTCACGCTGTGGGCCATTGATCGAAAGAGTTGAAATTTCCGTCTCCCGGAAAAACGTCCACGGCGGCAACTACCGCTGAACCCGGGCCCCTGCGTGCCCACCTGACCATCTCGTCAATCGCCTCCGGCGAGCCCTGCACCACCGCTTCCACGGATCCGTCGTGCCGGTTGCGCACCCAACCGCGGATGCCGAGTCTCCGGGCTTCACCGGCCATCGACCAGCGGTAGCCCACGCCCTGCACCGTGCCGCGGATTTCGATCCTCTTGACGGCCTCGATCGGACGACTCTCGCAGTGCATGGACTTGAGCTTAGCGGAAAGGCGAGGATCGGGCTGTAGGAGCAGAAACACCGGTGGTGGATTGGCGGGCGAGCGCCTTCGATGGCACAAAAACTCCAAGCGAAGTAAGGCGCACGGGTTTCGATGGGTGCTTTGCAGCGTTATGCAAAGATCCCAGTTATGAGAAGTTTGCCATTGGCAGCCGCTACATCGGGCTATCAGGACATCCTAGAATCTTTCGACCCAAGGGCGCACCTCGATCTCCCACGACCACGCGTTGCGCGGCTGGGCCAGCAGATGCAAGTAGGTCGAGGCGATGGCGTCCGGGTCGAGCCTGTCGTCCTTGCTGTGGTCGGCAGCGTCCCCTCGCGGCCGAATGGCACCGTCGACGACGATGTGCCCGATGTGGATGCCTTGTGGCATCAGCTCGCGCGCCATGCTCTGTGCAAGGCCGCGCAGAGCAAACTTGCCCATTGCAAATGCTGCCGACTGCGGGTAGCCCTTGACGCCGGCCGAGGCACCCGTGAAGAGAATAGCGCCCTGCCCCTTCAGCAACATGCGACGCGCGGCCTGCTGTGCGACGAGGAAAGCGCCGTACGAGCTGACCGAAACGGCGTGGGCCACGGCTACCGGGTCGACTTCGACAAAGGGGCCGCGCACCCGTTGGCTCGCGTTGTAGACGACCACGTCGGGTGCTCCACCGAGTTGATCGGTGGCTGCATCGAAAAGCGCTGCCACCGCTACTGCGTCGGTCGAATCACAGGTCAACATGCCCGCCCCAGTCTCCTTTGCGATCGCCTCCAGCTTGTCGCGCCCGCGCGCCGCGACGATGACACGTATGCCAGCATCCCGGGTGAAGGTTCGCGCCAGGCTGGCGCCCAGGCCCGGCCCGGCACCGACGATCAAGGCAGTACGGTAAGGAGTGGTTGGCATAATTTTCAGATGGAGGTTGGGTGGAAACGAACGGCCGAACTCAGCGCACCGTCATGGCTGGCCGTCGAGTGTAAGAGAGAGGGTGCAGATGCAGCTGCGCCGAGTAGCGCCCGGACGCGCTTGAGCACTGAGATCTGCGCTGACCGATGAAAGCTCCTCGGCCGCTGCGTCCACTAGGTCTTTGACCTCTTCGCTTGGACCCAGCACTTTGGTCAGTGGCCTGCTGGGCTTGTCGGAACCATGCGGATTTGGGTCTGGGCTGGTTTTCATGGCATCTCGATCTACGCGGGATGCAGGAGTTTGGCCTCATCGTGCGGCGCACGTCAGTTTGCCAGCGCACGCTAAGAGAACTCATCGCACGGGCGCTTCAGCTATGCAAGCCGTCATAAGAATCGCCGGAGCAATTGGCAAAGCACGTGGAAGTAACGACGGGAGGGCAATACATGGAGGGATTGGACAGCGATAGTCATTGGATCCTGAAGAAGCCATAAATGGGAGAGACCATGCTTGTCCGCCCGACGAAAACGTGCGTAGGACATGGACGAGGTAGATGGTCGTCCAGCGCCGCGTCTGCACAAGGCTTGTGTGGGGGTCGGGATTCACCTTGGACGGCGTCTGACGAACTCTGTCAGCCGGATGGTCAATCTCACTACGCTTGCGCCGGTCGTTCAGGCAGCGATCCTGGACGAGACCCTGCGGGACACTGCGTCGCTGTTTGACCTCGCGGTGGATATGCCGCAGGGTTGGGCTGAGCAGCGCAAACGGGTTGCCTGACCGGCTCCGAAGCAGCG
>JANNDB010000796.1:0-2744 GCA_031387285.1 Betaproteobacteria bacterium
GGTGTGCAGGTGTCGCTCGCAACGGCTGTGATTCATGCGCAGGGCAGCCATAGGGTGGACAGTTGCCTGCTGGCGCCGTTCGAGATCACCCAGGGTCGTGTCACGGGCGCACCGACGCGGCAAGCCGTAGACCTGGTGGCCATGTCCGGCGGCTGGACGCCGACCGTGCACCTGAGTTCGCACCGCGGCATCAAGCCGGTGTACCGAGGTGATATCGCAGGGTTTGTTTCTGGCGGGTTCGACCGCGCGCATTTTGGCGCCGGCGCGATGCTGGGAACGCAAACGCTGGCGGCGGCTGTGCAAAGTGGCTGGGACGCCGCGGCGCACGCCGTCAGCGTATGTGGCAAGGCCATCTCAGGAACTGCGCCGGCAGCGCCGCCGCAAGACGCCAGCCTGCAGTTTGTACCGGCCGGCCCTATACCTGCCGACAAGGTGCGCGACAAGGCCTTTGTCGATTTCCAGAGCGACGTGGCCACCGGCGACATCGATCTTGCGCACAGCGAAGGCTACCAGTCGGTTGAGCACCTGAAGCGCTACACCACGCTGGGCATGGGTACCGACCAGGGCAAGACGTCCAATCTGAATGCCTTGGCCATGATGGCGGCGAAACGCGGCGTGGGCATTCCCGATGTCGGCACCACCACGTTCCGCCCGCCCTATTCACCCGTGACCATAGGCACACTCGCCGGGCGCAGTGTGGGGCCGCATCTGGCGGCGGTGCGGCGCACCGCCATGCACGACTGGCATGTGGATAACGGCGGCGTGATGATGGAGGCCGGCGCCTGGAAGCGGCCGCTGTGGTACCGCAGCTTTGGCGCCAATCTGGGCCAGGCCTACCAGGCCGAAATGGCTTTTGTACGCGAACAGGTCGGCATGGCCGACGTGTCCACACTGGGCAAGATCGATGTGCAGGGTCCGGACGCGGCAGAGTTCCTCAACCGGGTCTACGTGAACGGTTTTGCCAAGCTGCCGGTGGGCAAGGCGCGCTACGGCTTCATGCTGCGTGAAGACGGCATCGTGATGGACGACGGCACCACCAGCCGGCTGAGCGATACCGAATTTTTCATGACGACCACCACGGCCCAGGCGGCCAAGGTGATGAGCCATCTGGAGTTCCTGTTGCAGGTCGTGTGGCCGCAGCTGCGTGTCACCGTGACTTCCATATCGGACCAGTGGGCGGCCATGAGCATTGCCGGCCCGAAGACGCGCGATGTACTCAAGGCCGCTTTTCCCCAGATCAATTTCAGCAACGACGCGATCCCGCACATGGGCGTGCAGGACACCGACCTCGATGGTGAGCTCGCCGGTGTGCGCGTTCGCATCATCCGGCTCACCTTCTCGGGCGAACTGGCCTACGAGGTCTATGCGCCAACGCACCACGGCCGGCGTATCTGGGACCATCTGATGGAAGCCGGCAAGCCCTGGAACCTGCGCCCGTATGGCCTGGAAGCCCTGGGCTCGCTGCGCATCGAAAAGGGCCACGTAGTGGGCTCGGAGATGGATGGCCGTACCACGCTCGATGACCTGGGCATGGGCAAGATGGCGAGCGCGCAGGCTCTGGCTGATGAGGGAGTACTGCTGGTCAAACAGCAGGTCCTCCAGAAAGATCTCGGCTCCGGCATAAGCAACCCATCGGCACATGGCGATCCCTCCTGCGGTGTGTTGCAGTGTACCGATGCCACCGGTGTGTGTTTTGTGCCGAGCCTGCGGCGCCGCGGCTAGCTGCTACGAACCGGCACTGTCGCCCTGGGCCAGCAACACCACGCCGTACTCCAGTCCGGCATCGATCACGGTCGACAGCTGGTCGAGCGCGTAGGTGCTGAACACGTAGATGTCAAAACGATCCACGCCAAGACGGTGGATCAGGCAGGGTACGTGGTGGTGGCCGGTGAGATGACCCTGCTCGATGGGAAAGGCTGATTCGCGCAGGTCTATAGCAAACAGTTTGCCCAGGGTGTCACGGCATTTGCTTCCGCCGATGCGGATGCGGCAACGCGCATGGCTCAGATCGGTGACCGATCCGATGTCGGCCGTGACATGCCGGCGCAACCAGGCCGTGTTATCGGAGTCCGCTTCGGCCACGATCAGAAATTCTTCAGGACCGGTACGAATGACCAGGCCTTGCGGGGTCCGCAAGGTGTTGCCCGTGGCGGCTGGCGGGCGTTGGCCCAGCACCCCCGTCAAGGCTTGCTCAAGGCCGGAAACACCCGAAATCCAGGTACTTACCTGCGTGACGCTGGGCAATGTTTCGGCGAATAACCGCACGCCCAATTCACCGGCCGCGTTGGGACGTTCGGCGGGGTAAATCCCGGCAAACGGGCTGCGGTGCATGGCCACAAGGGCGCTGAACTCATCAGGCACGGTAGAGTTTCCCTTCTCCGTCCAGGAAACACGGATCGACCACGCGCAGCCGGTACTGGCGCCCCTGCACCGGGGAGGCGGCAATCACGATCTGGCCAACGCGCTGCAATCCGCCTTCCAGCAGGCCCAGCCCGATCGCCTTGCCGACCGACTTGCTGTAGGCCGTGGAGGTGATATGCCCGCGACCGTGGCCGTGAATCGCATCGTCTGCAAAAAACAGGATGGCGCCATTGGACGGCACGGCGCCGTCTTCGGCCGGCTCCAGCCCCACCAGCGTGGGACGGTCGGCCCGCGCCAGGTTCTCGCTGCGGCGCAGGGCGTCGCCCCAGAACGGCTTGAGCTTGCTCGCCATCTTGCCCATGCCCAGGTCATCGAGCGTGGTA
>JANNDB010000799.1:0-5306 GCA_031387285.1 Betaproteobacteria bacterium
GCCGGCCTGGTGCTCGAAGGCTGGGAGGTGAAGTCGCTGCGCGAAGGCAAGGTGCAACTCACAGACGGCTATGTGGTGATCCGCAATGGTGAGATGTTTGTGATCGGTTGCCAGATCAACCCCTTGGGCACGGCCTCCACCCATGTCACGCCCGACACCCTGCGCACGCGCAAGCTCCTTTTGCACAAGGAAGAGATCAAGCGGCTGACCGGCAAGGTCGAGCAGAAGGGCTACACCCTGGTACCCCTGAACCTGCACTGGAAGGCCGGTAAGGTGAAGTGCGAGATTGCGCTGGCCAAGGGCAAAGCCGAACACGACAAGCGCGACACCATCAAGGACCGCGAGGGCAAGCGCGAAGTCGAGCGGGTCATGAAGACGCGGCAACGCTAGCCTGCCGCCAGGCTTGCGGCGGCCGCCTCCCGCGACCGCATCGCGCCGAACGGGCGAAAGACTACAGCGCCTCGCGGTTCGCCTTCTTGCGCTCGTGTTCCTTCAGGTGCCGCTTGCGCAGGCGGATGCTCTTGGGGGTGATCTCGACCAGCTCGTCGTCCTCGATGAACTCCACCGCGTACTCCAGCGTGAGCAGGATCGGTGGCGTGATCTTGATCGCGTCTTCCTTGCCGGAGACACGGAAGTTGGTGAGCTGCTTCATGCGCACGGCGTTCACCACCAGGTCGTTGTCGCGGCTGTGGATGCCGACGATCATGCCTTCGTAGACCGGGTCGCCGGCTTTCACGAACATGCGGCCGCGGTCGTCCAGCTTGCCTAGCGCATAGGTGACGATTTCGCCGTCGTCCATGCTGATCAGCACCCCGCTCTTACGGCTTTCAATGTCGCCGCGGTAAGCCTCATAACCGTCGAAGATGTTGCTGGCCAGGCCGGTGCCACGCGTCAGGTTCAGGAACTCATTCTGAAAGCCGATCAGGCCACGCGCAGGAATGCGGTACTCGAGCCGCACGCGTCCGCGTCCATCGGGCTCCATGTTCAGCAGATCGCCCTTGCGCAGGCCCAGCGCCTGCATCACGCCGCCCTGGTGGCCCTCTTCGATGTCCACCGTGAGCATTTCGATCGGTTCGTGTTTCTCGCCGTTCACCAGTTTGAACACCACACGCGGCTTGGACACCGCCAGCTCATACCCCTCGCGGCGCATGTTCTCCAGGAGGATCGTGAGGTGCAGTTCGCCTCGGCCGGACACCTCGTAGATGCCATCCTCGTCGGTGTCGACCACGCGCAGCGCCACGTTGGCCTGGAGCTCGCGCTCGAGCCGGTCGCGCAGCTGGCGGCTGGTGACGTACTTGCCTTCACGGCCGGCCAGCGGCGAATTGTTGACGCAGAAATTCATGGTCAGCGTCGGTTCGTCGATCTGGAGCATGGGCAACGGTGTCGGGCTCAGCGGGTCGGTCAGGGTGACGCCGATGCCCACCTGCTCGATACCACTGACCAGCACGATGTCGCCCGGGCCGGCTTCGGAGGCTGCAACGCGCTCCAGGCCTTCGAACTTGAGGATCTGCTGGACCTTGGCCTTGGACGATTTGCCATCGGCGCCTTCCATCACCAGAACTTCCTGGTTGGTCTTTATCGTTCCCTGGCTGATGCGCCCGACCCCGATGCGCCCGACATAGGTGGAATAGTCGAGCGAGCTGATCTGCAGCTGCAGCGGCGCAGCCGGGTCCCCCTTGTTGGCGGGCACATGGGTCAGCACGGTATCGAACAAGGGTGCCAGGTCAGTGCCCCACTGCTCCCCTGCGGCGCCCTCCTCCATGCAGGCCCAGCCGTTCAAGCCGGAAGCGTAGACCACGGGAAAGTCGAGTTGCTCCTCGGTTGCGCCGAGCTTGTCGAACAGGTCGAACGCAGCGTTGATCACGTAATCGGGCCGGGAGCCGGGGCGGTCCACCTTGTTCACCACCACGATAGGCTTGAGCCCGAGGGCGAGCGCCTTCTTGGTCACGAATCGCGTCTGCGGCATCGGGCCTTCTACGGCGTCGATCAAGAGCATCACGCCGTCCACCATGGACAAGGCGCGTTCCACCTCGCCACCGAAGTCGGCGTGGCCGGGCGTGTCGACGATGTTGATATGCGTGTCTTTCCAGTCCACGGCGCAGTTCTTGGCCAGGATCGTGATGCCGCGTTCCTTTTCCAGGTCGTTGCTGTCCATCACGCGGTCGGCCACCTTCTCGTTGGCGCGAAAGGTGCCGCTCTGGCGCAGCAGCATATCCACCAGGGTGGTCTTGCCGTGGTCCACGTGGGCGATGATGGCGATATTGCGTATCTGTTTGTAGCTCATGGTTCTCTTTCAGTAATCATTTACGCTGCCAGTGCGGCGCATTCACGCGCCGCCAGGCTCTCGGCAATCTCGACCGGGCTCAGCAGCCGGCCCGGTATCAGTTCCCCACCCCGCACATGCGCGGTACCCAGCAGCGCCTGCGGTGCGCTGCCGTACACCGCGACCTGCGCCATGTCGGTCCAGGCGCCACGCCGGCGCACACCACTCAGGAAACGGCCGGCATCAGCCGGGTCGAGCACAACCCGCGTGTGCCCGGTCAACAAGGCGTCCACCGGCAGCAGGCAGGACTGGCGCGCTGTTTCATCCAATGCCTCCAGTGCAGCCAGCGTGGTGCACTGCGCGATTGCGAAAGGACCGGTGGCAACGCGGCGCAGCGCCACCAGATGCGCGCCACACCCCAGCGCCTCGCCCATGTCCTCGGCCAGCGTGCGGATGTAGGTGCCCTTGCTGCAACACACCTGCATCAGCAACTCGTCGTGACCTCGCGCGTCCTGTTGCAACGTGACCTCCAGGCTACGGATCGTCACCTCCCTGGCCGCACGCTCCACCTCAATCCCGGCGCGCGCGTATTCGTAGAGCGCCTTGCCATCCTTCTTGAGCGCACTGTGCATCGGTGGCACCTGCTGGATCACCCCCCGAAACGCGGCAACCGCGTCTTGCACGTCAGCCTCGCCCACGCGTACGGGGCGTTCGCGCAATACCGCCCCCTCTGCATCCCCTGTGGTCGTTACCACACCCAGACGCGCCCGCGCCACATACGTCTTGTCCGCATCCAGGTGCAGCTGACTGAACTTGGTCGCCGCGCCAAAACACAGGGGCAGCACTCCGGTGGCCAGCGGGTCCAGCGTGCCCGTATGGCCGGCCTTCTGCGCACGCAACAACCACTTGGCTTTTTGCAGCGCATCGTTGCTGGAAAGGCCCAGGGGCTTGTCCAGCAACAACACACCGTGCACGGGTCGGCGCACGATTCTGGTGCGTGCTCCGTGCAATTTGGATGGTGATGCGATTTGCATATGCTGGCCTGCCAGCCATTCGCCCATCAGAAATGCAGGGGTCCGGCTGGCTCTGTTCAGTCCCCGTCTTTGGAACGCGAGGCCACTGCCTGCGCGATCAGTGCGTTCATGTCGGCTGCACGCTCCGTGGTGCGGTCGAACTGGAAATGCAAGGTGGGCACGGTATGGATGTGCAGCCGCTTGAACAGGCCGGCGCGCAGGAAGCCGGCGGCCTGGTCCAGGCCTTTCTGGGTTTCCACCGGGTCTCCCTGCAGCAGGCTGAAAAACACCTTGGCGTGGGCGTAATCGGGCGTCACCTCCACCGCCTGTATTGTCACCATGCCCACCCGCGGGTCCTTCAGCTCGCGCGCGATCAGCTCCGTCAGATCACGCTGGATCTGATCGGCGACTTTGAAGGCGCGATTCGGAGTGGAAGTTTTTCTTTTGGGCATACAGACCAGGTTCGCTGCGTCACGAGATCGAGATGCCGCCTAGGCGGATTGCCGCAGACAGTACCTTCAGGTACGGCAAGGCAATCCAACGACGGCGGGGCCCGATATCGTGGCGCTACAACGTTCGCGCGACTTCCTTGATTTCGAAGAACTCCAGCACATCGTTTTCCTGGATGTCGTTGTAGTTCTTGATGTTCAGGCCGCACTCGAAACCTTCCTTGACTTCGCGCGCATCGTCCTTGAAACGCTTGAGCGATTCGAGCTCACCCGTGAAGATGACCACGTTCTCGCGCAGCAGGCGCAGGCGCGCTGTGCGTTTGACCAGGCCACTGGTGACCATGCAACCCGCGATGGAACCGATCTTGCTGACCTTGAACACCTGGCGGATCTCGGCCGTACCGAGGATTTCCTCGCGCTTGTCCGGCGTCAGCATGCCCGACATGGCGGCCTTGAGCTCGTCCACCGCGTCGTAGATGATGTTGTAGTAACGCAGGTCGATGCCGTTGTTCTCGGCGAGCTTGCACGCGCCGGCGTCGGCCCGCGTGTTGAAGCCGATGATGATGGCCTTGGAGGCGATCGCCAGGTTCACATCCGATTCGCTGATGCCACCCACGGCGGCGTACACCAGTTGCACCTTGACCTCGTCGGTGGAAAGCTTGAGCAGGCTTTGCGACAAGGCCTCCTGCGAACCCTGCACGTCGGCCTTGACGATGATCGGAACCAGCTTGACCTCGCCCGCCGTGATGTCGGAGAACATGTTCTCCAGCTTGGCCGCCTGTTGCCGGGCCAGCTTGGTATTGCGGAACTTGCCGGCGCGGTAAGTGGCGATTTCGCGGGCGCGGCGCTCGTCGGCCAGTACCATGAATTCGTCGCCCGCCTGCGGCACTTCCGTCAAGCCCTGGATCTCCACCGGAATCGAAGGACCTGCGGTCTTGATGGTCTTGCCGTTTTCGTCGAGCATGGCGCGCACCCGGCCATAGGTGGAGCCGGCCAGCACGATGTCGCCGGTCTTGAGCGTGCCCGACTGCACCAGTACGGTGGCCACCGGGCCTCGGCCCTTGTCCAGCTGGGCTTCGATCACCAGGCCCTTGGCCATCGCATCCACCGGAGCGCGCAACTCCAGCACCTCGGCCTGCAGCAGCACCTGTTCGAGCAGGGCGTCGACGCCTTCGCCGGTCTTGGCCGAAACCGAGACGAACGGCGAACTGCCACCGAACTCTTCCGGAATGACCTCTTCCACGACCAGCTCGTTTTTCACGCGTTCCGGATTGGCATCGGGCTTGTCGATCTTGTTGATCGCCACCACCAACGGAACACCGGCGGCCTTGGCGTGTTTGATCGCCTCGCGCGTCTGCGGCATCACGCCGTCATCTGCTGCCACCACCAGGATGACGATGTCGGTGGCTTTGGCACCGCGCGCGCGCATGGCCGTGAAGGCCTCGTGGCCGGGGGTATCCAGGAAGGACACCATGCCACGCGGGGTTTCCACGTGGTAGGCACCGATGTGCTGTGTAATGCCGCCGGCCTCGCCCGCCGCCACCTTGGCACGGCGAATGTAGTCCAGCAAGGAGGTCTTGC
>JANNDB010000325.1:0-4113 GCA_031387285.1 Betaproteobacteria bacterium
GTCACGTGAATATTCGGCGTTTCGCCCAGCCGCAAGGCGTCTTGCCATGAATCGCGCCTTTGTCCAGACCGCGGTCGTGCTGGGCCTTCTTTCGACCATCGGCCCGTTTGCCATCGACATGTACCTGCCGGCGCTCCCCTCCATCGGCCAGAGCCTGGGGACCTCGGTCCCTGCCGTGCAGGCCAGCCTGATGGCGTTCTTCATCGCGATGGGCCTGGGACAGGTGGTCTACGGGCCGGCATCGGACATGCTGGGGCGCAAGCTGCCGCTGTACTTCGGGGTCGTCCTGTTTGGTATTGCCAGCGTCGCATGCGCCCGCGCGCCGGATATAGAGAACCTCATCGCCTGGCGCTTCGTGCAGGGCCTGGGTGCCTGCGCGGCCATGGTGGTGCCGCGCGCCGTGGTGCGCGATCTGCATACGGGCGTGGAAGCCGCCCGGCTGATGGCTCTGCTGATGCTGGTGTTCAGCGTCTCGCCGGTCCTGGCCCCGCTCATTGGCAGCCTGTTGATCGAGTCGTTCGGGTGGCGCAGCGTATTCTGGGCCGTCACGGCGATTGCAGTGGGTCTGCTGGTACTGCTGACCTTTGCCCTGCCCGAAACCCGCCCGCCGAAAGAGCGCGTGCAGAGCAACCTGCGCGGCGCGCTCGCCGCCTACAGCGTGTTGCTGCGCGACCGGCATTTCCTGGGGCTGGTGCTGATCGGGGCCTTTGGCAGCGCTGCCTTTTTCGCCTATCTGGCCAATTCGCCTTTTGTGATGATCAACCACTACGGGCTCACGCCGCGCGAGTACGGGATGGCGTTTGGCATCAACGCCGCGTCCTTCATCGGAGTTTCGCAGCTCACCGCCCGATTGACCGGCCGCTTCGGGTTGGTGCCGGTGTTGCGTGCGGCAGTTCTGGGTTTCACGGTCTTCATGGTGTTGCTGGCTGCGCTGGATCTGCTCGGCGTCGCGCGACTGGACCTGCTGATCGTGCTGATGCTGATCGGCTTCGGCTTTCTCGGTCTGGTGTTTCCCAGCTCGGCCGTGCTGGCCATGGACCCGCACGGTCCGATCGCCGGAACCGCATCGGCCCTGATGGGCACCCTGCAGTTCATGGTCGGCGCCGGCGTGATGGCGCTGCTGGCGCAGTTCGCCGGCAACAGCGCACGGCCCATGGTGCTGGGCGTGGCAACCTGCGCGCTGGCGGCGCTGCTGACCACCTGGGCTACGCTGGGACGTCACGGCGCCGCTGGCACCGACAAACCGAAGGAATCCCAATGAATCTCAGCGCCTACGAACTGCTGCGCCACGTGGATAGCGGCGAGCTGTGGCCCCCTGCCTCCGTGCCGGTTGAATCCGGCCCGATCGATGTGGCGGCGGCTTACCAATGCCAGTTGGAAACGCGCGCCCTGCGCGTGGCGCGCGGCGAACGCCCTCGCGGCTTCAAGATCGGCTTTACCAACCGCGGCATCTGGTCACGGTACAACGTCTTCGCTCCGATCTGGGGGACGGTATGGGACACCACCCTGTCGTTTTGCGAGGCGGCAGGTGAAGTCGACCTGGCGCACACCTGCCAGCCGCGCATCGAACCGGAACTGGTGTTTGGCCTGCGCGCCAGTCCGCCGCACGGCGCTGGTTTGCAAGCGCTGTTTGACGCGGTCGACTGGATCGCACCCGGCTTCGAGATCGTGCAATCCCATCTGCCCGGCTGGAAGTTCAGTGCACCCGAGAGCGTGGCCGATGGCGCCCTGCATGGACGCCTCATGGTGGGCAGGAAGCTTCCCGTACGGTCGCTGGCTGGCAACGCAATCGAACTCGACACCCTGCTGGCGCAATCTACCGTGACACTGTCATGCGGGGACAGTCGACGTGAGCAGGGGCAGGGATCGAACGTGCTGGACAGCCCGTTGCGCGCCCTGCACCACTTCCTGCAGGAGTTGCGCCAATGCCCTGGCGCGCCCGACCTGCTGGCCGGCGATGTCGTGACCACCGGCACCTGGACCGACGCCTGGCCGGTGGCGGCGGGCGAGCGTTGGACGGCGCAGTTCAGCGCGCCGCTGCACAGTCTGGACGTCGTCCTGCGCTAATCGGCCCAAACCGGCCGGAATGCCAGTGACCCCATGATGGCTCAGATCAAAACGTTTCAGTTGCGCGACAGAAATTCAGCCGATACGACGTTTTCCTGGGCAATGAAATGCGAATTCCCGCCCCTGACCACCGAGGAAAATGAGGCTGGCAAAGGACTGCCAGCAAAGTAGGTTGCCTGCCACTTGCCAAACCATCCGCCATACTGAATGTCGGCGAGTATCTGTATTCTGTTTTGCCCCAAGTCCTTGGCACTCCAGGTGATTCGGCCGACGGGATTCGCTGACGTGTGAAACCCGACTGACACCTCCACCCGCGCCTCCCCGCTCGTGTCAGCCTTGACCGGAATTGCCCACAGTGCACCGCTGGTTACCTTGGCCACGACGTTGCCAATCAGCGCCTGAATAACCCGCCCCTGATGGTCCACCACATCGCCGGTTGAATAGACGATCCGCTCCGGATCGAAGTCGTCGGCAGTGACATCGACACTGGTCGTGATCTTGGTGTAACGGTCGGTCGTCACGAGCGTACCCACCACACCCCGGGTCGGCCACGCCGAGCGCGGCGTCGCCGCTGCCAGCTTGGGCGCGGGCGTGGACCCGGACACGGACGCGGACGGCACTGGCGACAGCAGGGACTGCGAGCGCACCTGCGCCAGCAGCGCAAAACGGCCGTTCGGATACTGCGCCAGATAGGAGCGCAACTCGTCGGCGTTCCGGCTGTTTTTTACGGCGTCCCAGTACGCCAGCTCCACCGAGACGGCGTCTGTGGTGGCAGCCGTACCTGCCCCGCCGGCAGCCACGGCGCCGGGTTGCACTGCGGCCACCGCCAGCGCCGGCCTGAAGTAGAACTGCCCCTCCAGCGCCGTGTTCTCCCACGGCGTCTGCTGGTTGTTGCTGGCCCGGCGCACGGCCGAACGAACCTGCTTGAACACGTCTTCCACCGGCACCCCCGGCTGCATGATGGCCTGCGCCAGATGCTCGGTGTACAGCCCGTTGCCGCCCCTGCCGTCCTAGGCCACCGAGCCCGGTGCAGTGGCATACGCCACCAACGTGCCGGTGGGCGCGCTCATCGTCGCCAGCCCGTTGGCGGCCGAACGCGACTTCACCGCAAACGGGTTGTCGCGGCAGGCGTCCAGGATCACCAGGTTCATGCGGTTGCCGGCCGACTGCATCTTCTCCAGCACCATGTTGGCATTCATGGCGTCATCGGCCACCTCGTCCTCGTTGCGGATGTCGGAATCCGTGGATACCAGGAAGTTCTCGCCGCGTACCTGCACGCCGTGCCCGGCAAAGTAGAACAGGCCAACGCCGCCGGTGGCCTTGAGCCGGTCACCAAAATCACGAACCAGACGGCGCATCTCGCGCATCGAGGCGTTCTCTGCCTTGATGACGGTAAAACCCACCGACTTCAACGACAGCTCCATCAGCCGCACATCGTTGACCGGGTTGGCCAGCGGGGCCGACTTGTACGCCGCGTTGCCGATAAGCAACGCCAGTCGCGGCTCGGTTTGAGCCAGGGCACGCTGCACGAGCATTCCGAGGCATACGAGCAGCAACAGGAACGAACGCATGGGCATCTCAAACCTCAGGCAGATTGCGAAGATACATTCACCCAATTATCTGTGCCGTGGCGTACTTCGGCAACGGGGGAAACGCTGGGGTTTCCACGCATAGCCGACCGATGCCGCGATGCAAACAGTTCTACCTTCTACTCGCAGTTCATCGGCCCTCGCTAAACAGCGCGCCGGCGCAGGCTGGATGGGTCTGCGCCGAGTCCAGACCAACCCGATCGCCAACCAATAGGAGAAAGTAATCATGGGCAACCGTTTTCTGCGCATCGCTGTCATCTACATCCTGCTCGGCGTCCTGCTGGGAATCGTCATGGCTGCCAGCCATGACTACACCCTGCGTCCGGTGCACGCCCACATGAATCTGGTCGGCTGGGCCAGCATGGGCCTGTTCGGCCTGTTCTACCGTGCGGTTCCTGAAGCGGCGCAGTCGCCGCTGGCAAAGGCGCATTTCTGGATCTACAACCTGGCCCTGCCC
>JANNDB010000841.1:0-6039 GCA_031387285.1 Betaproteobacteria bacterium
CGCCATACACCACGATGCTGGATCCGTTGAACTGCAGCCTGCGCATGTGCGCCTCGCAGTGCGCGATTTCCGCGTCGACGCTCTCGCTCCCGAGAAAGCCGGAGTACCAGCCGGACACGCAGGCCAGATTGAATTCGGCGAGCTTGGCTTTGAGCGCTGCCGGCTCCTTGGGGAACTTGTTGCCGAGCTCGAAACCGGCGTAACCGATCTCGCGGCCTTGCGCCAGCGCCGTCTCGAGCAGCGTGTCCCCACCCAGCGAGGGCAGGTCGTCGTTCATCCAGCTGATCGGATTGATGCCGATCCTCACGTTCCATGTCATCGCTTCTGGTCCTTCCTGGCCGTCATGTAGGCCGCATGGGCAGCCTGTACTTCGCTGCGTCCCGACACCTCGGGAATGGCGACTTCCCACCAGCAACCCCCGTCGCCGGTCGTGCGCGTGTGGGTAGTGTCGACCACGATCACCTGGGTCTTGCGCGCGGCGCGCGCCGTCTGCAGCGCATTGCGCAGTTGGGCGAGGTCGTCCACATGGACTGCATCGGCCCCCAGGCTGCGCGCATGCATGGCAAAGTCGATGGCGGGGAGTTCTCCGCCGCTGTCCACGCAGTCGTCGAGCATGTTGTTGAAGCGCGGGCTGCCACTGGCCAGTTGCAGGCGCTGGATACAACCGTAGCCGCGATTGTCCAGCACCACGATGATGAGCTTCCTGCCAAGCATCACGGAGGTCGCAATCTCGGAATTCATCATCAGGTAGGAGCCGTCCCCCACCATCACGATCACCTCCTGCTGCGGCCGCGCCATCTTCACGCCCAGGCCGCCGGCAATCTCGTAACCCATGCAGGAGTACCCATATTCCATGTGGTAGCTGCCGGGTGCGCCGGCGCGCCACAACTTGTGCAACTCCGCGGGCAAGGTCCCGGCGGCGCAAACCACGACGTCGTTGGTCGCGCTGTCGGCACCTGAATCCCGCACGGCGCCGATCACGTCCGCGTCGTACGGCAGTTCACCCGCTGGCGGTGGCGAGGTGGTCAGTTCGGCAACGCGCCGGTTCCAGGCTGCCGCTTGTTCATGTGCCAGCGCGGTCCAACCGGCGTCGGCGCTCCACCCGGCCAACAGCGGTGCGAGTTGCTCAAGCGCCGTGCGGGCGTCGGCCACCAGGGTGAGGGCGCCGGATTTGGCCGCATCTGCCGCCTGCACGTTGATGCCCAGCACGCGGGCCTGCGTGAACAGGCTGTTCGAGCCGGTGCTGAAGTCCTGCAACCGGGTGCCGATGGCCAGCACCGTATCGGCCTGGCGCGCCAGCAGGTTGGCGGCCGGCGACCCGGTGACACCGATCGCCCCCACGTTGAGGGCATCGTCCCAGCGCAGGCTGCTTTTTCCGGACTGGGTCTCGGCGACAGGAATACCGTGCGCCAGGGCGAACGCGGCAAGCTCCTTCCAGGCCTGGCTGTACAACACACCGCCGCCGGCGATGATCAAAGGGCGCCGGCTGTGGCGCAGCAGCGTGGCGGCATTACGCAGTTCGGCTGCATCGGGCGCGGGCCGCCGCAACTGGATGGCCGGCGGATGCAGAAAGCTGTCCGGGCAATCGAAGGCCTGGGTCTGTACGTCCTGGGGCAAGGCCAGGCAGACCGGCCCGCACGCGGCCGGATCGGTCATCACGGCAATGGCACGGGGCAGGGCCGAAAGAATCTGCTCGGCGCGGCTGATCCGGTCGAAGTAACGTGTGACCGGACGGAATGCGTCGTTCACGCTCACGTCGCCGTTTGAAAAATCCTCGAGCTGCTGCAGCACCGGATCCGGAGCGCGGGAGGCGAATACGTCCCCAGGCAGCAGCAGCACCGGCAGACGGTTCACATGGGCCAGCGCGGCGGCCGTCAGCAGGTTGGTGGCGCCGGGGCCGATCGAGGTGGTCACGGCCATCGCGCGCTGGCGGAAATTTGCCTTGCCAAAGGCGATGGCAGCGTGCGCCATGGCCTGCTCGTTGTGCGCGCGCCAGGTGGGCATCTGGGTGCGCTGCGCCGCCAGCGCTTCGCCCAGTCCGGCGACGTTGCCGTGGCCAAAGATGCCAAACACCCCGGCAATGTAACGCTGGGTACCGCCATCGGCCATCTGTACCTGCAATGCAGCCAGGTAGCGCACCAATGCCTGTGCCATGGTGAGACGGTGGGTCGTCATGATGTGCCTTGTCTGCTGTGGCAAATGGGATCAGTGGATGCTGGCCGTTGCGCCGGCGCGCGCGCGCCAGGCTTGCACCAGCGTGGCGAAATTGTCGGCGACTTGCTGCACCAGCGCCGCGTCGTCGATGTCGTTGGCCAGCCAGCGCCGCGCCGGCTCGGCCCAGATGCTGCGCCCGACCATGAACCCTTTGACAATCGGGTTGCTGGCCTGCGCAAAACTGTCCGACAGTGCGTCCAGTGGCTGATTCAAACCGAGGATGACGACCCCGCGGCATTGCGGGTCGCGCTCGGCAACCAATGCCGCCAGGGCCTGCCAACCAGCCGAGCGCATGGGCGCGAGTTTCCACCATTCGGGCCGGATACCGATGTTGTAGAGGCGCTGGAGCGAGCGCAGCACGTCGGCATCTTCTTGACCGGCTACGGTACATTCGCGCGGGCTGATGATTTCCAGCAGCAATTCGTTGCCACTGGCGCGGGTCGCCTGCCAAAGCTCCAGCAGCTTCTGTTCCTGGGCCAGGCGCAGGTCGACCGGGTCATCCGGGTGGTAATGCACCAGGCACTTGACGACCTGCTCGGCAGGCCAGGTGACAAGCGCGCTGCCGATACTCAGCGTGCCATCAAACCGCAGCGGCCGCGAGCCCGGGAGTTCGACCGCGCGCCCGACCCACCAGCCGCGGCCGGTGGCGGCTGCCAGTGCATCGGAGCCATAGGCGCCCCCATCGATCAACACCCCGACGCTGCCCTGCAGGCGCTGCCGCGCGGCGACCTTCTCGGCGCTGCGCAGGAGCAGCTTCTTGAGTGGTGCAATGCGCGCTTCGCTGGCGCCGGTCTGTCGGGCCAGTTCAAAAAACTGGCTGCGGTGGTCAAACGCCAGAACACACAACTCATCCCATCGCGCGCCTGCCGCGGTAGTGCGGTGCAGATGGGCCAATTGCAGGTCGGCATCCACGCGCGGATTGCGGCTGCCACCAAACCAGTGATCCAGCTCTGCCGGGGTGGGCATGGCCGGTGCGCAGGCATGGCGGGACACCACGATAGCGCCACAGGCGTTGGCCAGGCGTGCCGCCGCAAGGAAATCCATACCGCGCAGGAAGCCCGTCAACAGACCGGCGGCAAACGCGTCCCCGGCACCCAGCACGTTCATCACCTCGACCCGCTCGCCCGGGGCGGTGAGTGCTTCGTCCAGCCGTTGCGGTACCGGACCCGGGATGAAGCAACAGCCGGCAGCACCGAGCTTGACCACCAGAGCAGCTGGCGTCACAGCGCGAACCGCCTGCAACGAGGCCAGCAGGCCACCGGCCACCCCGCCAGCGATCAGAAACTCTTCTTCGGTGCCGATCAGCAGGTCGAAATCGGGCAGCATCTCCTGCAGCCGCGCCGTCACCGCGGCATTCGCAACAAAACGGTTCGCGCCTTCGCCCCGTTTGGTCAGCCCCCAGAGGACCGGCCGGTAATCGATGTCGAGCACCCGCAGCACCTGGAACTTGCGTGCGTAGGCCAGTGCCTGCCGGCTGGCGGCGCGCACCATGGGGGCGCTCAGGTGGGTGCCGGTGATGAGCAGGGCGCGGCAGCGTGCGATGAAGGTGCCGTCGATCAGGCCGGCATCGAGCGCCATGTCGGCACAGTTTTCGCGATAGAACAGCAGCGGGAAGGTGTCCTTGTCCTTCAGGCCCAGGAGCACCAGGCCCGTCAGGCGTTGCGGGTCGACCTGAACCTGCGAGGTGTCGCAGCCCGCGCGTTGCAGCGTTTCAGTCAGGAAGCGCCCCATCTGCTCGTCACCCACGCGCGACACCATGGCCGCGCGCATGCCCAGGCGGGCCGCCCCGAAGGCGATATTGGCCGAACTGCCGCCCAGGTACTTGGCAAAACTCGAGACGTCTTCCAGGCGTGACCCGAGCTGTTGTGCGTACAGGTCGACGGCCAGTCGGCCCAGGCAGGCCAGATCGAACTGGCGGCCCTCGGGAATGGTCAGGGTGGTCATGCGGTGGAATCCGACTGTAGGGAAAATTGCGCGATGCAGGCCCAGTCTGGAATGGCGACCTGGCTGGAGGAGCGCCAGAGGGCCAGCCGGTCAAAGACGATCTCGCGCCCTACGAATGCGGCGCGCCGCTGCTGCGCCAGTTCTTCGAGTACGGGATGGGGCTCGGCATACGCCAGGCTGATGTGTGGAAAAGGGGAGAGTCCGTCGCGGGCACTGGTCAGCGCATGGCTCGCATGCTGCAACTGTACAAAAACCGCGTGGTTTGCAAAACGCAAATACAAACAGCGGAAGACGTGTTGTGTGCATTCGATCTGCGCCACCGGCCAGCGCTGCACCACAGTTCGCGCGGCCAGACCAGACACCGCACGCACCAGGTCCTCCTTTGGCGCATCAATGTCGCCCTGTATCGTCAGGTGGGGCGTAAAAACAGGGCTGTGCAGGACGCCGGCGAGTTCCAGGACAACGCCCTGCAATTGCGCAGCCTGCGCGGCAGCGGGCACCAGCCAGATGGAGTACTCGGCAGCCATCGCGCTTATTTCCCCACGCTGGCCAGCACGTCGGCCTTCAGGAAGCGCTCAACGAACAGCATGAACAGCACGGAGGGGACCAACAGCAGCAAGGCCGTGATGGAGGCGATCTGGTAGTTGCCTTCCAGCGCCGCATTGAGCATGGTCAGCGGCAGGGTCCGCACATCGGGTACGCCGACAAAAAAAGTGCCGGAGAACTCGTCCAGCGAGATCAGGAACACGAATATGGCGCTGGCCATCAGGCCGGGCGCAGCCAGCGGCAAGGATATGGTGAGAAACGCGCGCAGCGGTGACGCGCCCAGGTTGCGCGCCGCGTCCACCGGTTCCGGTCCGATCGCCGCAAATGAGGCCGATGCGATCCAAACGGCAAATACCAGGCCCTGGATCGCATGCACCAGCATCACCCCCCAGATGGTGCCGGTCAGCCCCAGGCCATAAAAAATGCGGGCGATATTCAGATGCACGGCGATCGTCGGGAAAGCCTGCGGCAACAGGAAAAACAGCAGGAACAGGCTGCGCATGGGGAGATTGCGTTTGGACAGGGCGTAGCCGGCCGGAATGGCCACCGCCAGACTCAATGCCACCGTCAGGAGCGCAATCACCAGGCTCGTGGACAGGGCGCGCATCGCTCCCGCTTCGGGCCGGAACACCCGGCCCCAGAACGCGAAACCCCAGCGCACTGGCAGCTTGGCCGGAAAGTACCAGGCCTCCGTGACGGTCCAGATCAGCATGTTGAGCAGCGGCCCGAATATGGCGATAGCCAGCAGCGCGATCAGTACGGCGCGCAGTGCCGTGCCGAAAACGTCCGGTATGCGCGAATGGGTGAGCGTCATCGCGGTTGTCCGCCTTCTCGCAGACCCTGGCGCAGATAGAACCAGGCCGCCACGCCACTCATGGCGAAGGACACGAACCCCAACGCATTGGCAACGCCATAGTCGCCATACGAATTGACGCGCCAGGCCATGTCTACCGTGAGCATGGTGGGCGAACCGGCGATGATCATCATCGGCACCGACAGGGCCGACAGCATCGTGACAAAGGACAGGATGAGGGCGACCCAGACCGTGGAACGCACCTGCGGCAGCACGATTTCGATCAGGATACGCAGACGGCCGGCACCCAGCCCGCGCGCGGACTCGATCAGCGAGCGGTCCATCGACGCCATGGCGCCGCTGATCAGCAGCGCGGCAAAAGGCAGTTGTTTCCAGACAAACGTGACGACGACACCACGCCAGTCCAGCAAGCCCATGCAAGCGCTGAGCTTGCTGGACTGGCGTGGTGTCGTCGTCACGTTTGTCTGGAAACAACTGCCTTTTGCCGCGCTGCTGATCAGCGGCGCCATGGCGTCGATGGA
>JANNDB010000884.1:0-2752 GCA_031387285.1 Betaproteobacteria bacterium
CCCGGGACCGGGCGGCGGCCAGCAGCGGCTGCCAGATCCGGTCCAGGTAGTCGAGTACCACCGGGTCGTCCAGATAGTCCGGATCACGGTAGAGCTCGCGGGCGATCCTGTCGCCAAGACGGCGTTCGGCCGCGAGGCTGAGTTCACTGTTGTCACCGAGTGCCGGGAGTTGGCCTGCGTTGCCGCGGCTGGTCGGCGCTGGCAGGGTCGGCCCGATTCCGCCCTGCGCCTGCACCGCGATCGGGCCATAACAACACAATACCGCCAACGCCACACCTCGGCGCACGATGGCCGGCAATCGACGCCGATGAGGGCGGCAGGCGCCGTATGCAGGGTCCGACTTTGGCATGGTCGTATCATCGCCCATCCAGATAAACCACCGGTAAAGCGCCGCCACAAGATGCTTCATTTGTTGTCCATTCATGTCCGCTGCGGGGTATCGGCATGGCGCAGCTGACCCACTTCGACGCCGAGGGGCAGGCCCACATGGTGGATGTGGGCGACAAGGCCGCAACCCGCCGGATCGCGGTCGCTCGGGGTTGTATTCAGATGCTGCCGGCAACGCTGGAAATCATCCGTTCGGGCAGCGTGAAAAAGGGGGATGTTCTGGGCATTGCGCGCATCGCGGGTATTCAGGCAGCCAAGAAGACCAGCGATCTCATCCCGCTGTGCCATCCACTGGCGTTGACCCATGTTGCGCTGGTTTTCACCTTGAGTCCGCCGGTGGTCACGGGAGCGGGCAGCGTGGTGTGTGTTGCGACGGCCGAAACCACAGGCCCCACCGGGGTGGAGATGGAAGCACTCACAGCGGTGCAAATCGCGCTGTTGACCATCTATGACATGTGCAAGGCGGTGGATCGCGGCATGACGATCACCGACGTCTGCCTGCAGGAGAAGCACGGTGGCAAGTCAGGCAGCTACATGGCACCAGCCGGCCAGAGCGTGGCTGGTTCCGGGGCTCCTACGGGTTAGTCAAACCTGTAGGAGCCCCGGAATCCTCGGGGCGGGCCAACAGGCGCTGGCTGACCCACTTGAGGTACTCCTTGGGAAACGCCTCCTTGAAGCGCGCGATGAGCTTTTCGGCTTGCGCGTCCTGACCGAGCAGAAAGGCGCTTTCCAGGCGTTTCTCCACCACGCGGGCTTCCGGCGAAAAATGCAGCACCTCCCCTGACAAGGCATACACGTACGCCGCGTTGTCCACAGTGAGGTCGGTCGTTACCAGCTCCGCGAACCGCACCTGATTGGCAAACAGCCACGAGACTCTGACCTTCTCCAGGGTATCGGACGCATAGGCAGTGGCACGGGCTTGTGGTGAAACATAGAGTTGGCTGACGCGCCAGTAGTCCCAGGCGGCAAAGGTCGCGCCAGCCACTGCAATCACGCCAGCCATGGCAGCGGGAAGACGCAAGGGCAAAGGCAGTGCCACCCGCCCTTGCACGCGTTCCGTTGCCACCGTCCGTCCAGCCAGCAACAGCCCCACCGCCACAACCGACGCAAGTTGGAAAGGTCCATACCACAACGGGTATTCGAGCATGCTGTGCAACAGGATCAGGGCCAGGGCAGCCCAGGCCATGCGATGGGCAGTCATGGTGGCGCGCCAGGGTTGGCCGCGCCAGGTCGCATACAGCCCCCCGGCGCAGATGGCAACTGCCAGCGGCAAACCCAGCTCGACAGCCAAATGCAGGGGCAGGTTGTGCGCATTGTCGAGAATCTCGCAGAACTTCAGACCGTCGTAGGCCGCCATGAAGTGCGCATAGTCCAGTTCGCCCCACCCCCAGCCAGACCAGGGCTCCTGGGCGATCAAGTGCACGACGTTGGCCCAAATCGTCCGTCGGCTGCCACAGGCCAGACCCTCCGCACTCAAGCGGCCTCCAATGCCGTGGTCGGCCGGGTTCATACCGATCATCAGGGGAAGTACCAGGGCAGCAACGGCATACGTGACAGCGGCAGCGAGCAGTGTCCGGTTGGCGGCGGCGTCGCGGCCGCGGCTCCAGTACATGGCCATGGCCGCCAGCAAGCCTAGCTGGACCAAGCCGGTGCGCGACGCGGAAGCGGCGTTGGCGACGGCCAGCAGCATGGCGAGCAGACACGCACCCGTTGCCAGCCCGCCACCCTCGCGCTGCGGGTCTTCGTCTCGATGGGCTCCTGTCCAGAGCCGCACGGTCAATGGACTCCACACCAGTGCCGCAAGGCCCAGGTTTGTCAGCGTGGCAAACTGATTGCGCTGGCGCAGGTTGCCGAATGCCTGTCCCAGTTCTGTGGTATCCACCCAAGGCTGCAAAGCCGGGCTCAGGCCAAAGTACTGCACCATGCCGATCAGGCTGCTCAGCCCGGCAGCCACCAGCCAGGACGCGGCAAGCGCCTGGGCCAATGCCAGGCGCCAGCCGGCCAACGCTACAAGCAACAGGCCGGCACACGCCAGCGTGAGAATGGCCTGTTGCGCCGCTGGCCAGGGCCCCGTAGAGAAGGGCCAGATCCAGGGGAAGGTGAGCACAAGCACCGCGCCCCACCATACGGCAGTGCCTGTGTCCGCCAAAGGATATGTGGAGCCCATGGAATGTCGGAGATCGGAGGTGGCTGGCTTCAGTTCGGTGGCCAAGGAACGGCCGCCAACAGCGGATTTCCGCGTGCATCCTGCGTCCATTGGCGCCGGACCGCAGCGCATTGGGGCGGCAACACTATCGTGCACATCGTGCGCAACTGAAGCCCCGCCTCTTGCGCCCGCCCGCTCAAAGCCAGCGCCGTCGCCAGT